>CALGRN010000287.1 GCA_937880835.1 uncultured Prevotella sp.
GTCTGCACAGAGTATAGACAAAATAACATTGAAAATAGATTACAACACAACGTTAAGAGTGGATATGGAGACGGAAAAGCCTATCCAAGAAGCTCAAATATTGGAAATAGGAGAAAAGACATCGAGATATTACAGCGTGAAAAATCAAGAACGAGAAGAAATGATAGATTCTGTTGAGAATATTCCGAATAGAGATAAATACGCTCTTCTTGACTTTCTGATAGCAAATCGTAACAAATCAAAAGAAAGATATTGGATATATAAGAACTATCCGGAAGAAGGAAAACTTACTTATATATACAACATAGAATTGCATTATATTTATGAAGAAGAAATGCCGCAGATAGAATGGGAGTTGCAGGAAGGCGATTCCGTAATATTGGAACATGCCTGCAAGAAAGCCGTCGGCAAGTTCAGAGGGCGTATTTGGACTGTTTGGTACGCGTCAGACATACCCATAAGCGATGGTCCATGGAAACTTTGTGGGCTTCCCGGACTTATTCTGCACGCGAAAGACTCAAAAGGCGACTTCTCGTTTGAATGCGTAGGCATAAGAAACGGAAATGGAGAAGAAATGAAATTGCTTAAAAGAAAGTATGAAAGATGCACTCCGAAGCAATTTCACAAGAGATATGTCAGATATAAAACTAACTTCGAAAATTATGTTTATACAACTATGGAAGTAAGCCCTATGAGCATTCCTGCCAAATATCGCAATCCGAAAGACGTCACTCCTTGCTTGATAGAATATTACGAATAGAACATTAATGATAACAAGAAGAATATTTCTTTATATTATAATGCTATGCGCTTCGGCAGTATGCGGATATGCACAGAGCTTCTCGGGCAAGGTTGTCGATGAGACGGACAAGCCCATAAAGAACGTGTCTGTGATATTGCAAGGCAGCAACGGAAAGCATATAACCTTCTCGCGCACATCATCGGAAGGAAAGTTTTCATTGTCGGCGAAAGAAAACAGCATGCCCGAGAGCATTCTCTTTTCGCGTATCGGATATGAAAACGACACAATAATGATAAGCGATTTCATTCAAGGACAAACCGTAAAGCTATACGAAAAGACCTTTGAAGTGAAAGAAGTAGTAGTGAAATCACAGCGGATAAGACAGAGCGGAGATACTTTGAACTATCTCGTAAATGGATTTCGGCAGAAGCAAGACCGCACAATAGCAGACGTAATAAAGAAAATGCCGGGCTTGGAGGTGAAAAGTGACGGCTCGATAGAATTTGAAGGAAACAAAATAAGCAATCTATACATAGAGGGAATGGACTTGCTCGGGGCTAAATATTCGCAGGCAACAGAGAATATTTCAGCAGATAAGGTGAAGAAAGTTCAGGTGCTTCAAAAGCACGAACCGGTGAAAATGTTGCGCAACAGCAGCTTTTCCGAACAGGCTGCGCTTAACATCGTGCTTACGGAAGATGCAAAAAATAAATGGCAAGGTACTTTCGACGTAGCTTCGGGAGCATCCGTTCAAGGCAATGCCGAATGGCTTTGCGACAGCCGTATTGTTGGTATGGTGTTCGGAAAGAATAAGCAAAGCATATCAATGTATAAGTATAATAACAACGGAAAAGACATTGAAAAGGAGATAAATGATGTCGGATTTCTGGAAGAAAAAGCTCCTGTCGAGAAGGGAATATTGCGCAATCTTTCGCTTTCAGCACCCGAAATAGAAGAACGGCACAGTACTTTCAACGACACACACCTATTTGCTACCAACTGGCTTTTTAAACCGAAGAAAAGCCATGACTTGCGTTTGCAGCTCAATGGAATATCGGATAAGAGCATGCAAAGACGCAAAAGCGAGACTTACTATACCGACATTGCAGGCGGAGCGATATTCAACGAGGATGTGGATGCATACAGTTATCGTGACGAATGGACGGCAGAGGCTTTGTATAAAGTTAATGAAGACAGGCTGTATCTTACAAACAAGCTGAAAGGATATGTAGATTTTAACCGCAGCAAAGGCTTATCCGACTTCAACGGACGTATGGTAAACGAGGAAGTAAAGCCTCGAAAAAGATATATATCTGATTATCTTAAACTCATAAGAAAGCTGAAAAACGGGCACTATCTGTCGCTTTCGTCTTATCTATCCTATAATTATCTTCCCGGAAAACTTCTTCTCTCAGACGGCTCTTGGCAAACTCTCAACCTTAATTCGCTTATGTGGGGAGTGTCAACTTTCATGCAACACAGCATAGGAAAGATTAATTTCAAGTATGATGTGGGGACAAAAGGCATAAGCCAACGCATGGAAACGGAAAACAGAATGACGGCAGGCAAAGACAGATATGACGAATATACCACGTATATAACGCCCGATATAAGTTTCAAGAACAATTATTTAAAGCTCAATCTGTCTTTACCTCTGACGTGGTTGGCACAAGTATTCAACTCCGAAAAGCATTCGGAAGTGTTCATAGCTCCTAAGATAAACATCGTCTATGAACCTTCAACGCGATGGCTCGTAAGTGCAAATTACGGATATTCGACATCACCTTTGTCTATGTTGCAATTTACAAATACACCCATTTTCACAAGTTACATAAGCATGAAAAAGGGAAACGGCAGTTTTGAAAAATCGAAAGCAATGTTCGCAGGATGTAATATCAACTATAAAGACGTAATAAAAGGTTTATTCTCGTCAATATATATGTCATATCAT
>CALGRN010000288.1 GCA_937880835.1 uncultured Prevotella sp.
ATAACATAGACTTTCAATATCGCTACAACGACCGTTTGTCTGATATGAGATATAATGTAGTTCCTGCGGATTACGGCAAGTCTGTTGCACTTGGTATCCTTATTAAACATATATGGCTTGATGCATATAAAGAGGCTTTGGGTGCGGATTTTCTAAGAACTTATTGCCCTCGTCAGATACAGCTTACAGGTTCTCGTCAATACAACTCTGACGGTTCTGTTATTCTTGGTACAGCCGAAGGTGGTTTGAAGATTATGCTTTATGGTGTGAATGATCTTGATATAGACAATCCTCGTATCAATGTTGAAGATCCTTATGAAGATCGTTCTTTGAAACCAATTGATTTGAACCAATGGCTTTTCCATACTATGCATCATGAGTTCTGTCATATTCTGACTCAGCAGAAAAATTATTCTACCGAATATCAGACTATAACAGCAGGTTCTTACCATTCACAGGACTGGATTAACCTTAAAGATACCACTGTGCAGAAGCAAGGTTTTGTAACCGCTTATGGTTCAAGTGAGTATAATGAAGATTTTGCAGAACTGTTCTCTACTTATGTTACAATGACTCCGCAGGCTTGGGAAGCAATTATGACAACAGCCGGTCCGGTAGGTGGTCCGTTGCTTGAAAAGAAACTAAGCATTATGCGTGAATACTTTAAAGAGCAGTGGGGACTTGACATGGACAAGTTCCGCGACATTGTTCTCCGTCGTTCAGCAGAAGCGATAAATTTGGATTTACGTAATTTGGAAAATAATTAGTAGAACGCTTTAACAGTAAAAGAAATGAAAAAGTTAAATTATTTACTAACACTTCTGGTGTCGGTTTTAGCATTAACGGGATGCACCAGCGAGGTTGATAAGTATTTTTCCGAAAGTTCTTCCGAACGTTCGGCAAAAGATATAGCTCATGTGAAGGAAATACTTTTATCTGCACCTAACGGTTGGCGTATGGAGTATTATGGCAATACTACTTACGGAGGATACAATGTACTTTGCAAGTTTGAAGGCGATCAAGTTACTTTCGCTTCTGAGAAAGTAGGCAATACGCATAAAGCCGGTCTTGATGACAGCGGCAATTTGATAGGTGCAGAGGAGAAATCTCACTATTCTTTAATTCAAAGTATGGGTACTGTACTGTCATTTGATGGTCATAATGAACTGTTCCATTATTTCTCAGAACCTAAGAATGAAGACTTTGGTGAGGCAGGAAGTGGTTTCAATGGTGATTTCGAGTTCCGTGTTCTTTCTGCTTCTCCTGAAAAGATTGTGTTACAAGGACGCAAGCACGGTTCTAAGGTACTTATGTATCCTATGGAAAGCGACAAGTCTTGGAGCGATTATTTGAAGAATATTGCCGAAACTGATAAGTTTATGGCTTCTCGTTCTTACAGACTTATGGGTGAAGGTATTCCTGATTCTGTAAACATTGTTGTTCAGCAGCAGTATCGTACTCTTGTTTTCCAGTATCTTGATGAAAATAAGGATCTTCAAACAAAGATAGCTCCATTCATCGTAACAGAGAAAGGTTTTGTTATGTATGATACGTTGAGCGTTAAGGGTATAAAGATCAGCGATATTGACAAGGGGGATACTTATGAACGTTTCTACCTTTCTGAAAACAAGAATGTATGGCTTGAAACAGCTGCACCTCCATATTGGGAGAGTCTGCGCGATGGAATGTGGTTTATTGCTTACAGTCAGGTAGGTGAATTCCAACGTCCGTTGTGGGATGCTTTCAAAGAGAAATTGAAGACAGCAGGTGCAAACGGTCAGGAAGCAACTCTGTACAATGCGTTTATCGGAACTTACACCAATAAGGTTGGTTTCCATTTCTTTGCAGGTGGAGATCAAGGTATAGTTTCATTCGAATTCGTTGATCCTAACGAAGCCGGTGATGAGATATCAGTGAAATATAAAACTGATAAACCTACCAATAAGACAGCAAAAGATTATATGAATAAGTATGGTTTGAAACCGATTATCAATGCATTTGCAGGATTAGGTTCTTCTTCACGCCGTTTCAAAATTGAGACAGACAATGCACGCAAGCCTACTTATATGAAACTTACAGATGTTAATGAGCCTACCAATATAATAGTATTATCTGCCAATCAGATAAATTATCCGTTTGATCATTAATTATATTCGATTAACTCTCCTGCCTTAATGAGGCAGGGGAGTATAAACTTTTCAAAAACAGTTTTATTAATTTATCAATTTTTTTATTATTATGAACAAAGTATTACTTATGGCATGTGCAGCCATGTTTTCTTTTAATGTAAACGCACAAGTAAAGTTTACTGTTCCATTTACAAAAAATGCTGTTAAGTTAAACAGCTTGAAAGTGGAAAATGTCAATCCGAGAACTTTTGCAAAACCCACAGCACAGGTTGCAAAAGTTGATAACTCCGGTATCAACGGTGTTTGGATCATGAATGATTACAACGAGGAAAAAGACATCTATACATGTACAGCAGACACTATCACAAGTGTTGAAGTTGACGGAATGAATGTGAAAGTTCAGTTTGGTCAGAATTGGGTTTATGGTCTTTATAAGGATAATGTTCTTGATATTCCTCAACAATACATCAACGAAGGAGCTGTATTGGGTGCTGTAAACAGTAAAGTTATTTTCGTGGGTATTCAAAAAGATATGGAGCATCTTAATCCTTATGGCGTTAAATTTATTTTGAATGACGAAAGTGCTTTGGTATTGCCGGATTCATTAGGTGGTTGGTATATGGTAATTGAAAGCGGTGACTATGCAAACCAGGGTTGGGATTTAGGTCTCCAAACGGAGCTTCATCGTACTAACGGAACTATGACAGGTGTTCGGTCAATGAACAAAGAACAAACAGATGTTGCTTCTCCGGTATATGTTGTTGATGAGGAAAGCTCACTTACAGTTTATGGTCTTCATCCAAATATCAAGATGAATATCGACATCGATAAGGCTGCAGGTACATTTACAGTTCCAACACCTCAGAATGTAGCTGTTACCGCTCCGAATCAGCAACAAGCAGGATATGGAGATTATTATCGTATTCTCGGTGTAAACAGTGACGGTTATTTTGATGATAAAGTTAAGGAAGTGAAGGGTACTTATGCTGAAAACACTCTTACTTTCAACGAACCAAAAGAAGGCGATTTAAGCGGTGTTTATGGTATTTTCACTCTATTCGATGCAGAAGGTTCAGGTTATACTATGGGCTATTACTTGAACGCTAAGATCTTCTATCAGTCAGTAACAGGTATTAATGATGTTACAATAACATCAACAAAGAATGTTGATAACCGTATTTTCAACCTTGCAGGTCAGCAGGTAGGCAACGACTACAAGGGTATCGTTATAAAGAACGGTGTTAAAATGGTTCAGAAGTAATCATCATTTTATTACTTAATATTTATTATAGCCATGACCAATATAATTGGTTATGGCTATTTTTTTATTTCTATACTACCCTGTTTTTGTCAATAATAATTCTCGTTATAGAAATCATTTTAAATATATAAGTTGATTTCCTCTTGTCAGTCTCGTGTGAACCGAAAAACATCAAACTTGCACAGATACGGTCGCTTCAAACAACCGTAAAATCATATCTCTTATAATAATGTGAGTTTTACGAATTATAATTATCCTATAACTTGATGAATATCGCTTATTGTTTTATTTCCCTGTTTGTCTTATGTTTTTTAGTTTCCATACCTATACGAATTAGTGTTATTATACATTTATCGGACAGACACAGGGTCTGTCCCTACATGCTGATTGTAACGTGTATATTATATCCTGAATGTAGGGACGCGCCCTGTGCGTGTCCGTATTGCCACGTGCCTGCCTGCATTTAACAAGGTTGAATGTGTAAGACTGTTGGTTAACGGACAGACACAGGGTCTGTCCCTACGTGTGGATTGTAACGGTTATATTTAAATCTATTGGATTGAATTAATAGAATTCAGGTTAATTTATGCAAAAAACGAACTGAGTTTTTCCATACTCAGCTCGTTTTTTAAAATTTCCTTATAACTTAAAAATGTATGTTTGTCCGTTTTTGATTAAAGCTAAATCTATTATTTCACGATGCGTTTCTTTCCACCTTGTATATACAATCCTCTTTGCGGTACGGCATTAAGTTTTCTTCCCGACATGTCATAGACAGGAGCATTGCCAATGTCTTTCTTCGTAAGGTTGTCTATACCGTTTGTGTTTTTCTTGAAGAAATCATCGAGTGTAAATATGCATTTGTCATTGTAAACACATTTCACAAATCTATAAGGCGTTTGTGTAGTCCTACCAAAAAGAGGACAGACAGGCTCTGTATTAACTCCTATTCCTTCTATCCAATAATGTGAATGCTCTGTATCTTCATTTATTTCTTCATTTTCAAAGATATTATACATTTTCAAACGTCTATATTCGATGCCTTCAACATTAATTGTATCGACATCCAATACGTACGATTTAAATTCTTTATAAACAAATGTATCTCCTTTTTTCAATCCGAAATCATAAACGAGTTCTTCGGCATGATTTCCACTAAATGCCCAATATACTTTCTGTCCTTCCTGCCGTACACCATATTGGAAGACATCATTTTTGTACATTTTCTTATATGTCTTATCATTAAATATTGTGTCACCCGAAAGTTTGAAAACAAAAGCAGTATAATCTCCGCCTTCTCCCAAATCGCAAATCCAAGTCTTTCCTTCCGTCACAAAGACTTTCTCATCCTGCGCATTGGCATAAGACATTGCCATTACAAGCATAGGTAACAATAACAGTTTGCGCAAATAAAGATTTAATGTTTTCATAATTTTAATTTTTTAGTTAAATAATTTTGTGACGCCGTAAATATACATAAAAAAAGAGAATATGCAAAATTATAAAGAAGTTTTTTTGTTAAAATTTGATTACATTAATTCGAGCTAAGTATGTTGTATCACGTTAATAATAATGTCGGTAATGTTTTACTTCATTTCAAAAGTTATTGTTTTGCAATGCGATAGTTATCCTTTCAGTGTGCGAAAGTTATTCTTTTGAGATGCAATACAATAACTTTTGCACGGCAAAGTATATGCAGCAATATTATAGCAACAAAAAAGTCTCCCTTTCGAGGAGACTTTTTTGTTGTTTAAGGTATTGTTTATTTTATTATCACCTTCTTGCCGTTGATGATGTAGATACCCTTTTGGAGATTATCTTCAGACACTCTCTGTCCGTTCAGGTTGTAAATACCTTCCACGACAGTTTCTGTGTTTGCCTTTATGTCTTCTATGCCGTTAGTTCCTGTCATGCGATAGATTTGAACTTTCGACGGAGCTCCTTCTATTAAATCGAAATAATATCCGTTTGTATCGTAGTTGATATTATTGTTCTTGTAAGTGCTTCCAAAGGTTATAGTAGCATCACCGTTTGTTATGTTTATTGTAGCTTGGCTGTTTTTGGTTATTGAGTTCAGTTTTCCCAATCCTGATTTTTTGCTAGCCAAGTATGCATTTTCAGCAGTTTTGAAAGAATACTTTCCGTTTGCGTATGTAAGGTAGAAAATTTCTACATTTGCATCCGGATTTACGGTTTGGTTGTCGTTCACTCTTATTGTTGATACCATTACCTTTCCGTTAATATCTTTTGTCGTCATTCCAAGTTTTGCTTCTTCGTTTACGAATATGATAGAGTCGCCTTCTTTCAAGCTGTTCACATCAGACACCTTTTCAAATGTTTTTGCCGTTTGTATCTGATAGTTATCTGCCAGATTCTTATCTCTGAAATTGAAACTTATAGTACCGTCTCCGTGTTCTATAACTTTGTATATTTCTTTGTTTGGCAATGTTCCGCCGAAGTATAGCTTATATCTTGCTTCTTCTATGTTGTTCACACCGTTTCCAAAGAAGTGGTTCTGGCTGACAGTATATTTTATCTGGCTGTTGTCGGCAGTTATTATGTGCGCACGTTTTTTGTTTTTGATATTATTCAGCGTGTTGTACTGCCACTGAGTTTTTTCGTAACTGAAATGAGTCATCATAAGTCCGCTTCCGTAAGAATTCGGATACCAAGTGCCCGGCTGTCTGTTTTCAAATATGAAATATTCTCGGTTGTTGTATGGGTTGCGTACCATCACAGCCGGAACTCCGTCTTTTTTGTTAATGTCATCAAGTGTTATGATTTTCGCTTCATCGTTTATTTCCGGTATTTCGAGCCATCCCAGATAGCTGCGCTCGTATGCCATCATTCCCATAGGTGCGTTTCCGTTCAAGATGTTGCATCCTTGTTCCATGATAGACCAATCTCCGAAAGCATAATCTTCGCTGTAACTGTAATCTGTGGGGTAGAAGTCGGGCAGTCCGAGTGCATGGCTGAATTCGTGGCAGAATACTCCTATACCTGCAATTTTGCCTGTTCCTTGTGATATTTCGTTTCCTACGAAATACGATTTGAAGTGGAAGCCTTCAATGTCTGCTTCAAAATCAAGTTCGTGCGGCCATATTGCTTCTGCCGGTGCATTGTATTCTGCTTCTCCCGGTCCTGCGTACAGCACTGTGATATTAGGAATAGAACCGTCAACAACAAACTGACTGAAATCCGTTCCTTCTGCTTTTACCAATCTGATAGCTTCGATAATCATATCTTTTGCTCTTACATCTCTGCCGGCTTGTCCGCCTGCGTTAGCTCCGTAATAAGCCCGCTCTCTTGAAAGTTTCACTCGTCCCACAATGTGAAATGTCGGTTCGAATGCTCCGTGACTTTGAGCTATAAAATAATCTTTCACCGATCCTACTGTGTTGGGTTCGTCGTGATAGCCCGGCTCATTGAAATAACGGTCGTATTTCTCTTTTGTTGAAGTTTCTTGCAGGTCTAAGTTTGCATAAGAAACGAGTATTACCGGAATTTTCACTTTTCCTATACTCTTCACCGAACCCATTGCACTTGTGCCTTTTTTACCTAATCCGTCTGCGGTAGAAGCATATATGACTTTGTGCGGCGTGTGTCTTTTTGCAAGCTTTGTGACAGCAGGAGTCATGTGATTTATGTCAAGTCTTGAAACAAATTCTATTTCTGCTTGATTCCTGCTTTCAGGGTCGTGAGCTATAACATTGCTCGGAACGAGCTCTCCATTAACCAAATTTGCATAGCAAAGATCGCCTGTTGCATTAGAGTATAATACTTTTCCGTCGAGTGTAGTGTAGTAAGCACAGTATTGGTCTCCATGTTTATACACTTGTACCGTAGTACCGTCACTCTGCTTCATGGGTGCGGCAATTCTGAGCGGTCTTATCGCCCAAGTGCTCCATGCCATTGCGAACATGGCGCATGTCAGTAATAATAATCTTCTCATTATTGAAATGTTTTAAATGTTATGTTATATTGATTTGCAAAGTTATGAAAATTATTGTTTTTCACAAACGAAATGTTTTATTATAATGTTAATAGTTGTTTTATTCTTGTAATATACCGTATTGCATTTGGATTGAAAGGCGTTCGAGCACTAAAAAGTGTAAAAGAATTTGTTTGCTCGATAATTAATCGAAATCTTTTGCCCGTTTGTGAATATTAATTATTAATTTTGCATGTTATTATAGTATTTGTTATGAATTTGAACATTCTTACTGCCGTATCTCCGATAGACGGTCGTTACAGAGGCAAAACGGAGAACCTTGCAGCATTTTTTTCAGAATACGCCCTGATAAAATATCGTGTGCGTGTGGAGATAGAATATTTTATAGCACTTTGCGAACTTCCTCTGCCACAGTTGGAAAACTTCGATAATGTGCTGTTCGACAGATTGAGAGACATTTACAGAAACTTTCGTGAGGAAGATGCACAGCGTGTCAAGGACATTGAGAAAGTGACAAACCATGATGTAAAAGCTGTTGAGTATTTCATAAAAGAAAAATTCGACAGTATAGGCGTACCCGAAACATACAAGGAGTTTGTGCATTTCGGGCTTACATCGCAGGATATAAACAACACGAGCGTGCCACTCTCTTTGAAAGAAGCACTTGAAGATGTGTTCTATCCCATGATAAACGAGCTTATATTGCAGCTTCAAGAATATGCCGAAGAGTGGAAAAATGTGTCAATGCTTGCAAAGACTCATGGTCAGCCGGCATCGCCGACACGTCTGGGTAAAGAGATAATGGTATTCGTTTACAGGCTTACCGAACAACTCAATTCGCTGAAATCATGCAAGATGACGGCAAAGTTCGGAGGTGCTACCGGCAACTATAATGCCCACAATGTGGCATATCCGCAATACGACTGGAAAGATTTCGGCAATCGTTTTGTTGCGGAACGGCTTGGATTAGAACGCGAACAATATACCACTCAGATAAGTAATTACGATTGCATGGGAGCTGTTTTCGATGCTTTAAGACGCATAAATACCATCATAGTGGATTTAGACCGAGATTTCTGGATGTATATATCTATGGATTATTTCAAACAGAAAATAAAGGCAGGAGAGGTTGGTTCAAGCGCAATGCCGCATAAAGTGAACCCGATAGATTTTGAGAATAGCGAGGGAAATATGGATATCTCGAATGCAATATTGCAGTTCCTGTCCCGAAAACTGCCTGTAAGCAGACTGCAAAGAGACCTTACCGACAGCACCGTTTTGCGCAATATAGGAGTACCATTGGGGCACAGTCTGATAGCAATGCAAAGCACACTTAAAGGTTTGAGGAAACTTATCCTGAATGAGGAAAAACTGAAAGAAGACCTTGATAACACATGGGCTGTCGTTGCAGAAGCAATACAAACTATACTGAGACGTGAGGCTTACCCTAACCCGTATGAGGCTTTGAAAGCACTTACACGCACCAATGAAAAGATGACAGAGCAGAAAGGTGATCCTGAAATCGTACCGTTTTCCTTTATGAACGATGAACTTGAATGCGATCAGATCAGCTGCTGGCTGACATATACAAATGAAACGACTCATGATGTAATCAGAAAAAACTTTCATCGTTCCGCACTTTTCGGAGGACAGATTGAAGGTGTAGGCCCAAGATACTGTCCATCAATAGAGGACAAGGTTAATCGCTTTGCAGACAGAAAAAGACATCAGCTTTTCATTGAGCCTATGGGACTTGATACTGACGAATATTATCTTCAGGGT
>CALGRN010000289.1 GCA_937880835.1 uncultured Prevotella sp.
TAATCAATACGAACAGACGCGTCGTTTCATCACCTCGATAGGTGCAGACATAAGGGCGATTCCTTCAAAACTGACAATTACTCCTAACATTTATTGGCAACGCAACTACGACCATTACCAGTTGATACGTGGCTCAGAAGGTGCTGCTTCGGGCGAAAACTATCATCGCACCGACATCTTCGGCGCATCAGTAAATGCACACATATCATGGAAAACAGGTAAAACATCCGTTGGAGCGGAAATAAACAAGGCTCGTCTTATAAGCACTGCTTACGGCGATAAGCTGCCCGAAGCGGAATGGAAAGACATCAGCGGCTCTGAAAGAAAATATGAACGAGAAGGTAATCGTACGAACACAAGCATCTTCTTGGAACATAATATCATTGCAAGACGTTTCACAATATCGGCAGGAGTGCTTGCCAACAGAAACACGGCATTAGATTCCGACTTCCGATTATATCCCGGAATTGACGTATCATATCGCCCGACGGATAGTTGGAAGCTATATGTTTCATGGAATAAAGCATTGCGCGTGCCCACATTCACAGACTTATATACCGACAACAAGGCTCAATACGGAGACATAAACCTGAAACCTGAGAAGAACTCAACATTCAAGATAGGAGCAAGATACAGGCATAAGGGATTTGAAGCTGCATTCGGAGGGTTTTACAGTATAGGCAGAAACATGATCGACTGGGTGCTTGAAACAGATGAAGACAAAAGATTTCACGCTCTCAATATAGGCAAACTTGACAACATGGGGGTATCTGCCGATGCAACATTCAATCCCGATGAATATATACCGGGCTTCTTCATAACGAGAATTAAAGCAGGATATGCCTACATTAATCAGAAACATGAGACGGAATACAGCATATCCAAATCTCTTTATGCACTCGAATATCTCCGCCATAAGTTCACAATGGCGATAGACCATCGCATCTTCTCGCGTCTTACAGCAAGCTGGACGCTGCGTTGGCAGCAGCGTATGAACGGCTATCATCCGTACACCAAGCTCGACTGTAAACTGCAATGGAATGCCGACAAATACAATATATACGTAAAAGCAGACAACATAACGGCACATCGCTATTATGACATAGGTTCGGTAAAGCAGCCCGGACTTTGGATAATGGCAGGTGCATCGTTCAATATAGGTATATAAACAACGCGAATTCGACTAATTAACGTTGAAACAAGCAGGCTTTCATTTCACAACAATTCTCGGTCGGCGGTTTGTCATAACAAATTGTATAGCATGACAATACCAACACCGATAATTACGACTTTGTATGATATTGAAAGTCAAGATATTACAAACGGCTTTTCAAAAGCTATTGTTTTACGCCATAAAAGGATAACTTTCACAACCCGAAAGGATAACTTTCAGCATGCAAAACAATAACTTTTGAAAAGCCGTTTTATAATAAAGGTGTATTCCAAAACGATGTTATAAGATTGCAATAAGGTGAAAATATGACATTTACTTGTTGAAAACAAGGCGGAATCTAAACTACACTATCTTTATTTTTCATAACATTTAACTTGCAAAAACCAATGTAATATTAGGAAAATAAGTAACTTTGCATAATAATTAAAGATTAACTTGAAAAGTCAATGGCACAGGAAGATGTTTTTAAAAAGATAGTCTCACACTGCAAAGAGTATGGGTTTGTCTTTCCGAGTAGTGATATTTACGACGGTCTCGCAGCTGTTTACGATTACGGACAGAACGGCGTAGAACTGAAAAACAACATAAAGGAATATTGGTGGAAAAGCATGGTGCTGCTTCACGAGAACATAGTTGGTATAGACTCTGCCATATTCATGCACCCCACAATATGGAAAGCATCCGGACACGTAGATGCTTTCAATGACCCTTTGATTGACAACCGCGATTCCAAGAAA
>CALGRN010000290.1 GCA_937880835.1 uncultured Prevotella sp.
TTTAGGTACATCTTTGTTGGACTTATTGTTTAGTTTTTGGGGGATGATATTTTTACAAACAGAATTTGAAGAGGCAGTTTATTGGTATGCAAACTCTTATTGGAAAATTGGAATTTTATTGTGTACAAGAAGTATAACAGGAATAATAGTTTTTGATAATAATAACAGCAAATGGACGGAATAATTATAGGATTGCTCATTCCTTTGGTCGGAACGGTATTAGGTTCGGCATTCGTTTTCTTTATGAAAAAAGAAATGCCTTCATTGGTTCAGAAGTCGTTATTGGGATTTGCATCCGGTGTTATGGTAGCAGCATCGGTATGGTCGTTGCTGATACCAAGCATCGATATGATGGAAGAAGGCAGCAAATGGTTAAAAGTAATGCCTGCTACGATAGGATTTTTCGCCGGAATACTATTCCTTTTGTTCATCGACTTCATTACTCCTCACCTTCATCCTGCTTCAAACGATGCTCCCGAAGGACCGAGAACAAAACTTTCTCGCACAACAATGCTGATATTGGCGGTAACAATACACAACCTACCGGAAGGCATGGCAGTAGGCGTTGTGCTTGCCGGTTCATCGGTATCGGGCTTCGGTATATCGACAGCGGCAGCACTTGCAATGTCTATTGGTATTGCTATACAGAACATACCGGAAGGCGCAATCATTTCAATGCCGCTTCGTGCAGAGGGCAACAGCCGTATGAAATCATTCGTAATGGGGGCAATGAGCGGAGTCGTTGAACCTATCGGAGGACTTCTTGTGCTTCTTCTTGCGTCTTATATAACACCCATTATGCCCTACTTTCTTGCATTTGCGGCAGGTGCGATGATATATGTGGTAATAGAAGAGCTTATTCCCGAAGCATCGGAAGGAGAACATTCAAATATGAGTACCATCGGTTTTGCTGTCGGATTTGTGCTTATGATGATTTTAGACGTAGTGCTTTCATAAAAACATAACATTATTTTATAAGAACGTTTTTCACGCTAATGTACATATACCTACTTTTAGGTATTGCGTATTTTCTAAAAAAACTTTTAATTTGCAGGTTAATACAAAACATTAATATAATCATGAAGAACCATAAGATGTATGAAGCCGATGACAAGATGATTTCGATAATAAAAGACAATTACAATATTCTGCAAAGTTTAGGTTGTTTCGGTATCAGTCTCGGTTTTGGCGATAAGACTGTTCAAGAAGTATGCGAAGAGCAGGGTGTTGATACATATACGTTTCTTGCTGTGGTAAATTTCACGACGAATGGATATTTGGAATTCGACGATGCAGGACGTTTATCAATCCCCACATTGTTGCAATATCTGAAAGCAAGTCACTCTTATTACTTGGACTTTCAACTTCCTTTCATACGCAAAGAGCTTGCAAACGCACTCGATGAAAATGACAATCTGGCAAGACTCATACTGAAACTATATGACGAATATGCCCATTCAATCAAGGTGCACATGCAATATGAAGAAAAAAACGTATTCCCTTATGTCGATTCTCTTTTGAGAAACGAACCTGCAAGTAATTATGATATTGAGACATTCTCAAAACATCATGGGCAAACAGACCAGAAATTGAGAGAACTGAAAAACATAATCATAAAGTACCTTCCTTCCGATGGATTACACAACAATCAACTTTCAGCAACTTTGTATGATATATACAACAACGAAGATTGGCTTGCACAGCACGCAAAAGTGGAAGATGAGATATTCATTCCGGTAATAAGAAAACTTGAAAAGAAATCAAAACAGAATGATGTTTCGGTTAAGATTTCAAATATGATAAATCAAAATCCTAACACTAACGACACATTAAGTGACAGAGAAAAGGACGTAATAGTAAGTCTCGTGCAAGGTATGACAAACAAAGAGATAGCCGATCATCTGTGCATAAGCATAAACACAGTAATCACACACAGAAGAAACATAGCGAGAAAACTGCAAATACATTCTCCCGCCGGACTTACAATCTACGCTATCGTAAACAATCTTGTTGACATATCTACGGTAAAACTGTAAACAGCATTACAGAAATTATCTCCTTGTTACGATTTGCGGACATGCTTACACTTGCCTGAATATTCGGAGAAATCTACTCTTATCATTCCCAAACGATGAAAAGACTTGGCGGCATACTTGTTTCCAAGTTCTTTAAAATCTGCCGACAGCTTGTCTATAAGCAGACTTATGGCATCCTTTTTTTCCTCATCGGAAAGATTAAAGTATGCTTTTCCTTTTAGAATAACGCTTTCATATTCTGTCGTAAACTTGTCGGGAAGCAAGTTTACATTACCGATAACACAAAATGATACTATCGGATTTTTCTCAATAGAGCGCAACTTTTTGCCTTCCGGAGCACAATGTATATATATTGTTTCATCTCCATTCCACACGTAATTTACCGGAATACCATAAGCTTCTCCATTCTCATCGACCATAGAAAGTACGCCGTATTCACCCTTTTTGAGCAACTCTAATGCTCTTTCTTCTGTCATAAGCCTGTCTTGACGACGCACTTTTTCATTTGCATATATCATTTTTCGATAGATGTTTTTTATTGTTGTCTTTTATAAGATCTGCTGTTTTTTCTTTATGCGATATTCATATATCAACCTATAAAACCGGCAATGAAATATCAATTAAAAAGGGACCAAAGAGCATTCTTTTTATAAATGCCCTCTTGCCCCTTAAATATAATCGTTGTTTTATTCACTCAACGGTATTGCGAAATAAGCTTTCTTTCCCGTAGGATATATTCCCTGAATATAAAGAACAGGCTCTTTGCTTGTTGAAGCGTCCTTAACTGCTTTCTGAATATCATCAATAGTCTTCATTATTTGGTCATTAACTTTCTGTATGATGAAGCCCTTTGCTATTCCATTCTTCTTCAATGCGCCGTCATTAACCTTTATAACTTCAAGTCCGTAGTTTATGCTTAGCTGCTTTTTAATATCATCGGAAATCTCACGGAAGTTTGCACCGAGAACGTCAAGATCTGCACTCTTGATTATCTTAGTATTTCCTTGTTCGTTCTTCAAGGTTACAGTCTTATTGTTACTCTTTTTGTTATGCAAATAAGTTATAGTCATCTTATCGCCCGGTTTCTTTGTTGCAGCAATTTCTTGAAGCTCCGCCGACTTTGTGATTTTCTTTCCGTCTATCGCGGTAATAACATCACCGGCTTCCAATCCTGCCTCTGCAAGCGATCCGTCTTCTTCCACCTTTCTTATATATATACCTTCGTTTGTGCCCAAATCCACTTCTTTTCCTTGTTCCTTTTGAGCGTCAATGTAATTGTGTACATCTTCATACGATATGCCCAACCAAGCACGTTGCACCGTACCATATTGCTTTATGTCTGCCACAACTTTATTCATTATAGTCGTAGGTATGGCAAAACCGTAACCGGAATAAGAACCAGTCTGTGAATAAAGCATTGCATTGATACCCACAAGTTCACCCTGCGTATTTACCAAAGCACCACCCGAGTTTCCCGAGTTGATTGCTGCGTCGGTCTGTATGAACGATTCTATTCCGTTTGCCGTTGCATAAAGAGAACGTGCTTTTGCGCTTACGATACCGGCAGTAACAGTAGAATTGAGGTTGAAAGGGTTTCCCACAGCAATAACCCACTCCCCTACTTTAAGCTTTTCGGAGTCTCCTATCGGAAGTGTAGGAAGGTTCTTGCCATCTACCTTTATAAGAGCCAAGTCGGTCTTCTTATCTGTTCCAACAACACGAGCAGAGAACTCGCGATTATCGTTAAGCGTAACTGTCAGCTCGTCTGCACCTTCAACGACGTGATTATTTGTTACTATATAGCCATCGGATGATATTATTACACCGGAACCGGTAGCAACTCGCTTCGGAGCAAGAACCTGACGTCTCTGAGTTCCGCCTTGTCCGGGATTGCCGAAGAAACCGAACGGATCTGAGAAGAAATCGCTGAAAGGATCGCTCTGGGTCTCTATTGTTTTCATCTTTGCATTCTGTACATATTTAATATGAACAACTGCCGGAATCGCTTTCTCCGCAGCATAAGTCAAATCTACCGGTTGTCCCGGGACAGCCGTTGCTGCATTGACCTTCATAAATGCACCGGCAGAAAACACGGTGGATACGGAAAACATCGCAATAAACAAATACTTTGAATACTTTTTCATGTTCTTATACGTTTTATGATTATCTCTAATGTATTTTGTTATAACGCTTTAATTTCTCAAAAGCATTGCAAATATAGGAGCAAAAAACGATAACAGGTAATTTTATATGGCATATTTATCCGTATTTAACATTTCCTTTTCGCTCATTAACGGCTCTTAAATGGAAACACAGACAAATTTACAAATCTTTATAATGTCGTGAAAACGAATTATCCATATCGTTCATAAATATAAAATTCATATTCTATAACATGCAGAAACAAATGACATGAATTCGTCTTGTCTTAATTCAATGATACAAGGTAGGACAAAATAACACACAAGATGTGATAAATATCATTTATAAAAACAAAAAATCATACGTTAGAATATACCATAACAAATCATCAATATTAAACTATTGAATATCAGACTATAAAAAACGTATATCAAAAGTTATCCTTTTAAGAGGCGTAATGGACATTTGGTAGGATGAAAAATCTCCAAATGTTCGTAATGGACATTTGGTAGGCTGGCACATTCCAGCCTACTTTGTTATATTCAGGAACCCATCAATAAA
>CALGRN010000291.1 GCA_937880835.1 uncultured Prevotella sp.
ACCGATAAAAAATGTTGCCTTGCATCGCGAAAGTTATCCTCTCAGGATGCAAAACAACAATATTGAAATATGAAAACGATAATACCGATTCACTTAAAACAAGATGTACTCACAAATGTTTAATGCTATCGGCTTTACGTTCATGCAATGATTTCTTTTATTTTCTTTATAAGCGTATCGAGAGGAATGCCCGATTTCTCGCTCATCATTTTTATATCAGCCTTTGCCGCAATTATTTTTCCGAGCGGAGAGTTCAGCATCCTGAATTCGGGAGCTATCTCCGTAATACGCTTTTTAAGTTCAGGATATTGTCTGAGCAGATGTTTCAGCTTCGTTTCGGGTGTTATTTCAGAGACTGCAACTGTTTCCGTCGGCTCTTCCTCATCTTTGTTTTCAGCCTCCTTTGTTGTCTCCACGTTATCTTCCTTAGCCCATGTAAGCAAGGTCTGCGAGTCTTTCAGTTCACGTATATGAGTGCAATCCTGCATCATTTCGAGCACTCCTCTGAATTTACCCTCTTTGTCTCTCACGGCAATATAAACGATATATAGGAACAATCCCGATTTGTTTATCCAAAACTCCGCCTTGTTCTGTTCTCCGCTTTTCAGCTTATCAATCACCTCTCTCACCACATGCGCGCTCTTTCTGGGGTGACAATTCATCACCTCTCTGCCTATAACGTTCTTGCTACGTGGGAATATTCGATGGTCAGTGTCAGAATAGAAGCACACAAGTTCGTTCTCATCAACGAACGAAATGTCTATCGGCAGATGCTTATATATAAGGTTTATTTGTTCGAGAGTCAGTTTTCCGGTTGTCACATCCAACACTCCGTTGCTGCCGGAAGCATATCCGTGCTTCGACAAGAGAGCCTGCAAATCGTTGGCAAAATCATCTTTTCCGCTCTCCTTCACTGCCTTATAGGTCGGTTCTTCATTCGTTTCGATAAATGCAAAGCCAATCTCTCGGTCTCCCGATTTCATATCCTCAAACTCTTCGGGTGTTATCATTGCCAGCGATGTGGGATAAAGAATGAACTCCTCTTTATCCATAAGGTCTCGCGCATGTTCAACAAGCACGCTCTGCCTTTTTATGAATTCATCCTCATCATCTGCTTCAAGCCGCTTCAAGGAGTCTTTAATCTCGTCGCGAACGATGTCGTCGAAAGTCCACATCGTTGTCGTAGGACGTTCAAATCCCTTTCTTTCCAACATCGGGTACAACTGGTTTTGCTTGCGCGAAAAGTGTATCGGATATTCTTTCAGTTTGTCATATATCTCGTGCCACTGGTTCTTTATCATCGGATATTGTATCAAATCCTCCACTGCAAGCAGCAGTCTGCGCATCTCATCGTTTTCCTTGTAGTACTGCGTTATAGGATGATTGTCGGGCAGTTGCGGTCTTTCGTTATCAATAAAACCTTCGAGCAGCTGCATTGTCTTTTTCATATCGACACGCATACATTCTTCATCATCAGTCTCAATCATAGTCTGTTCTATGTAAGCTATGTGATATGCACTAATCTTTCCCACTCTTTCGGCAAGCATCTTGCGTGCCTCTTCGAGCGAAACTTCGCCGGTTTCATACTTTCCTTCTATTTCGAGCAATGCCTGCATTCTCTCCTGTTCTATCTTCGGGAGATAATTTTTCATTTTATTTTCCATAATCATTATCACTTTATTCTTTATTTTGCAAAGATAGAAAACGGTATGTATTGACAACGATAACAAATGTTACTCCGGAAAGTTAAATAAGAATAAATCTCCATATATTACTGTATCGGAGTTGAAAACAATCTTCTGTGCAAAGAATGAGTTATATTCCTTCCGAGAAAAAGCACTATCGTTTTGTGCAAATTTATAGTATATACGACTCTGACTATTATACCTAAATCTATCGAAAGAATTTCATCGAAAAAACACTTATATTATTCCTGAATTTCAAAAGTTATTGTTTTGCGCTTCAAAAGCTATCCTTTTAGGATGCAAAACAATAACTTTTATAAGGTAAAAGGATTGCTTTTGAAACACTATTTATAATGCACTGATATTCAATTCGTTATATCTTTTGTATAAAAGCGGTTCAACGACGTTGTATTTCAACTGCAATTACGATCGAATTCAGGTGGACTGACTGTTATATTTGATATTCCTGCCTTTGCCTGCAATGTGTTTCCGAGCGTAAACAGTGGTATTATTAATATAATTCAAAGGCAAACTTAAAATCCGCAAATCATGCTTACACATACTATCAAAGCACATCCCACAGCTCTTATTCTGCCGCAATGCGCATTGCTTCTGCACGATTTGGCTTTCCTGTTTCTGTCTTCGGAATCTCTCCGACAGATATATAGAAACGCGGACGCCAATATTTCGGAAGAACATTTTCGCATACGAGCCTTGCCGCAGCTTTGTTTTCCGACTGCAAGAGCATCACCACTGCCTCGCCGAACTTAGCATCTTTACGCTTCGTTATCATATAAGGCTCACCAAGATGCGGTTTCAGCATACGCTCAACTTCTTCTATCTGTATTTTCACACCACCGCTTACAATCACATTATCCTTACGTCCTATGATGCGGAAACGGCGATTGTCGGGAGCAATCTCGGCTATATCATTGGTTGTCAGAACTGTTCTGCACACTTCCGGAGCATTGACAACGAGACAGCCTTCGGCGTTTATGCTCACCTCAACCGTATCGAACGGGGTGTACCAATCACTTTTCTCACTCCCGTTAAGCCTTCTCAAAGCGATGTGCGATAGTGTTTCCGTCATGCCGTAACTGCTCCACACGGCGTTATCAAGGTTTTCAATCTCTCTCGCAAGCTCATCATCTATCGCTCCGCCACCTATTATCAGATGTTTTATACCATTCAAAATCTTGCGTTCGGCAGGCACTTTCAGAGAGTTATACACCTGCATGGGCACCATGGCAGCAAAGGTTACAGGCGACGATAGTGAGCGAAGCGGATGCCCCGAAGGCTCTGCGCAGACAAGCGAAAGCCCCCTGACAAGCGCACGCACGGCAACCATCTTGCCCGCAATATAATCCAACGGCATGCAGAGCAATGCGCTGTCGCCCTCTTGCAAACCAAGAAAATCGCACGTAATGCGAGCACTCGACTCCATGAGACGTTTCTCAATCCACATCGGTTTGGGCTTACCTGTCGAGCCACTCGTATGCACAAGCATCCTTTCTGACGGACTGTGCCACTCATTCAAAAACTCTTCCAAAGTCATCTTTCACACATCATAAAGTATCATATAATAAACTCGAAACGTAGTCGGAATGAATACATAAA
>CALGRN010000292.1 GCA_937880835.1 uncultured Prevotella sp.
TATCACCAAAGGGATATGGTTCAGTATGTCGGAAGCACGCACATCACGGCAAAATTCAAGTCCGTCTTTCTCCGGCATCATTAAGTCTGTGATGATAATATCAGGCATAATGTCTTTCGCTTTGTCAAGTCCTTCCACTCCGTTTCTTGCATAGTTGATGTTATATTGTCCCTCAACTTGCATTCCTATGTATCGTGCAACGTCCTCATTATCTTCTACTATGAGCAACGTAGGAATTGCATCTTTCGCATTTTCTTTTATGGTCAATGCCACGTTCTGTGTTGTTTCTTTCGTTGTTTCGGCTTCCGATGCAGTGCTTTTCTCTTCTTCTTTTATCTCTGCATTTATCGGAATGCTTATCATGAAAGCTGTTCCCACGCCCGGAGTGCTTTCCACTTTTATCGTACCTTTCATTGTTTCAACGATCTGTTTCACCAATGCAAGCCCTATTCCCGTGCCTGTATGCGATTCATCATCGTTGCCCTGATAAAATATGTCGAATATATATTCGAGGTTATCCTTTTCTATTCCGCTTCCGTTATCTTCTATTTTTAACGTGAAACAGTCTTTGTTTGATTTCGTAGTTATGGATATTTTACCGTATTCGGGCGTATATTTTATAGCATTTGATATCAGATTGCGCATTATCTTTGTAATGTAATCGGGTATGAAATCCACGATAACAACCGATTCCGACGGTGCGAATGTCATATTAATGCGTTTCTCGTGTGCAAGTCCTTTATAACTTTCAACAACCATTCTCATGAAAGCAATAATATCACCATGCTTATATTTCGGAATACCGATAGCCGATTGAATCTTCTCTATCTCCAAAAGCTGGTTTATAAGTTCAAGTAATTCGTTGCCTTGTTTATACACCAGTTCGCCGATACTTTCGATATTGTCGTCATCTTTCAGCTTTTTCTCTTTCAGTTGTTTGCCCAATCCTATTATGACAGTAAGCGGGGTGCGGAACTCATGGGTTATATTTGTGAAAAATCTTGAACGCACTTTCTCTAATTCCACCATTATCTTATGGTTCTTCGATCGCATCTTTATTAGGTATGTTAAGAAGAATATGAAGCCGGCAGACAGCAGAATGATTATTATAGTGGATATTCCGAGAATGATGTTGAACTTCTTTTCCTTGTTCATACTCTCTTTTATGAGTTCCACTTCTTTCTGTTTGCTCTGTCTTTCGTAGTCAACACGTATGTTTTGCAGATTATAATAATTCTCCGTGTTGTGTATTTTGTCATAATAGGCGTAAATATTAAACAGAGCTTCAAGAGCCTTGTTGTCGTTTCCTTTCTTTTTATAATATTCGTATTCTATCTTGCTTACTTCTGCAATACGTTCTTGCGAGCCGGTTTCTATTGCCATTTTCTTAGACTCTGCGATATACTTTTCTGCCTCAACAACATCGTTATTCTTAATATAAATTTCTGCCAATGAGTTGCATGCTTCAAGGCAATGGTATTTGTCTTTCGTAGTTTTCAGATAGTCGTATGCTTTCTTATATTCGGTTATTGCATTGTTAAGCTCGTTTTTTTCTTCATGTATTTTGCCGAAAGCTATATGACAAAGCGCGATGCCCAAATTAGATCTGGCTTTTATGTTCATTTCCATCGACTTCTCGTAATATAACCTTGCCGAGTCAGTCTTACCTTTTATTTGCATTATAGAGCCTAAGTTTGCATAGTTGATAGCCTCTCCTAATATGCTGCCAATTTCTTTTTCGCCCTCCAAAGACATTCTGAATACGCTGTCGGCAGTCTCTATATTGCCCAATGTAAGATGAATATTGCCTATTCCGTTGAGTGCAATTACTTTCTGTTTTTTGATTTCTTCGTTTTCTTTATCACTGTATAAATCGAAGAAACTCAATGCACGGTAATGATAAGAAGATGCATCGTTCAACGACCCAATGCGTCTGAAACATACACCGATGCTATTCAACAGCTTTATTATATATATGGTGTCGCATTCTTTTTTCGCCATTCTCAGTCCTGCCTGATTGCATTCTATGGCGTCAGAAAAACGGTTTATCTCTCTGTATCGTTTGCCTAATTCGGTGCAAGTAACATAATATCCTTGATAATTTTTCTCATTCTTGTATTTTCGCAATATGTCTTCAATAGTTTTGATGTTTTTCTTTGAATAAAGCATTTTTTCTATTTTCATGTTGTTTTCTTGTCTTTCTGCATCGAAATTCTTTTTGTTTGAACAAGAAAAAAGACATGTTAAGAAGGCTAATGATATAATTAAAGAAAAATGACGATAATGTTTTAGAAAAGCACTGTGATGCTTTTCAATCATTCTTGTTTTTATATAATGTGATATGAATGAATTGTTAAACATTATTTTTCTGTTTCTATGACATTGCGCAAAATTACAAAAATCTTTTCATAATCATTAATAATGATGTATTTTCATATTAAAAAATAATACTTTTTACAATGCTTGAATATGTTTGTCTTATGTTTTTTATTTAATGCGAAGATAACAATTTTCTTTTATTTGTATGTGTATCGGCGTTAGTTTTGTCTCTGACGTTTTCTCACAATCATGCTTACGAACGACTGTTCTGCCATAAACGAAGACCTCACAAAAGGCGCGCTTTCGGCACTCTCGAAGCCTATCGAAAGAGCTTTTGCCTTGTATTTGTCGAAAACAGTAGGGTGAATGTATTCTTTTACCTCTATCTGTGCTTCGCTCGGACGCAGATATTGCCCTATCGTTATCATCCGACAGCCGACATCATAGGCTTCTTTGAGCAGGGTTTCCACCTCCTCTTGCGTCTCGCCCAAGCCAACCATAATGCCGGTTTTGGTGATAAATCCCATGCGAGCGGTCTCTTCAAGCACGGCAAGACTGTTTCTGTAAGTTGCTTTGCTGCGCACTTCGGGAGTGAGTCTTTCCACAGTTTCAAGGTTATGACTTACAATGTCAGGTCCTGCATCAAGCACCGTTTTAAGGCATTCGCCGCGATAATCGGGTATGAGAACTTCTATTATAACCTCCGGATTTTCTTTTCTTATCTCTCTGATCGTCTCTGCCCAATGAGCAGAACCTTTATCTTCGAGGTCGTCTCTGTCAACAGATGTAATCACGCAATGTTTCAACTGCATCAGCTTTACACTGCGCGCAATCTTCAAAGGTTCATCTTTGTCGGGCTGTAAAGGATGTCCTGTGGCTGTCGCACAAAAGCGACAAGCACGCGTACACCTGTCTCCCAGTATCATGAAAGTGGCAGTACCGCATTTCCAACAGTGCCCTTTGTTGGGACATTTGCCACTGTTGCATATCGTATTCAGATTGTTTTCGCGCACTATATTCTCAACGAAGCCGTATTTTTCTCCGCATTCTATCTTGGTATAGAGCCATTTCGGTTTTCTCAGAAAGCCTGCTTTCTCCGACTTTTTGTTCTCCATTGTCTTTGTTTTCTATTCTTTTTTAACACCGTAAAAACACTTGCATACGCGACAAAGAATGATTAATGTCTCGCATGTAACGTTTAAAATCGCCTTGTTTTGACGCGTAAAATTACAAAATGTTCACGTAATCGCCAAATATTACAAACATTTTCTCGTCGCGGAACGGCATTACAGGCAATGCCGTTTGTTTATTAATGTGAGTTATAAGAAATTCGTTCAAGGTATTTAAGTATAACGATTCAAGCTATACATATTATACAATTAGTACAAAAAGATAGTGTTTTTTTGTAAGGAATATAATTTTATACATATAATATGCGGACAGACACACTGTCTGTCCGCATATCTTTGTACGTATCTGTATAACCTTGCATGTACGTATTTGTAATAATGTGAGTGTGTGATTATTGCTTTCTGACAAACACAGTATATAATTCGCAGAATCAATGTTATATCATTGAAACTCAATGATATATAAAATGTTTTTCAAAAGCTATTGTTTTGCAATGCAAAACAATAGCTTTTATCACGCAAAAGGATAGCTTTCGCAATGCAAAAGGATAACTTTTGGATTTCAGCAATTATTATAAAGGAAAGCAACTTACGTTTTCTTGCCGTTCGGATTTGTGAAAATACCGTGCCGAGAAACGTTGTCTGATTCTGTCGTATCTTTGATTAATATCTTCTATAATGCTTTCACAATGCTGCATTGGGGTCGCCGATAATCTCCAATGCCTTCTTAACAACATCGCTGTTTTCATTCATAATCCTGAAATATTCGCTCATATCCCACAGGTCGCGGGCTATTAATGCCTTGATTTGGGCTTTCATATACAGCGTTGTCTGCTTGATTTCGGCATCATCTTTGGGCTTTATGTTCTGCTTTAATCCCTCTGCAAATATCTCGTCTATGAGACTTTGAGGAACTTCAAACTCTCTTTCAAACTGCTCGAAAGTGCTGTAACGCTTTTTAAACTCTTTGCGGTTCTTGTCCATATACTTCAAATCGGCATTTATAAGAATGCTCTTTGCAGCAAGCTGACGATGCAGTCTTGTAAACTTCATTGTGTCTAACGGCACGAAAAAGTCGGGCATTATGCCGCCACCTCCATATACGGTGCGATTCAGGCGCAGCGTTTTATACTTCAAAGAGTCGTCGAAATGAATACTGTCTCTGTTTGTAAGTTCACCGCGTTTCAAACGGTTTTCGAGATCCATTTCATAGTCTTTAAGGTCTCCTTTCTTATATGGCTTCTGTATGCAACGCCCTGTCGGGGTATAGTAATGGGCTATTGTGAGACGTATCATTGACCCGTCGGGAAGGTCGATCGGACGCTGTACGAGTCCTTTACCGAAAGAGCGACGCCCCACAACCATTCCTCTGTCGTGGTCTTGTATAGCTCCCGTGACTATCTCCGCTGCGCTTGCAGTGAACTCATCAATAAGAACAACTACCTTTCCGGTCTTGAAAGAGCCGTTGCCTATTGCCTTGTATTCCTGTCTCGGAATGCGTAATCCTTTGGTATATACGATAAGTTCGTTGCCGGGAAGAAACTCGTTTGCTATCTGTACGGCAGATTGCAGGTATCCTCCTCCGTTCTCTTGAAGGTCGAGAATAAGGTCTTTCATTCCTTTTGCACGTAAAGAATCCATCGCAGACATAAACTCCGAATATGTGGTTGCGCCGAAATTGCCTATTCGTATATATCCTGTGCCGGGCTTTATCATATATACCGCGTCTATCGTATGGACAGGTATCTTGGCACGTTCGACAACGAAATTGAGTCTGTCTTTAATGCCTCTGCGCATTATTCCAAGCCTTACTTTCGTGCCTTTCTTGCCTCGCAGACGCTTCATAATGTCCTGACGAGGCATCTTTACGCCTGCTATCACGCTGTCATTGACGGTTACGATGCGGTCGCCGGCATTGATTCCGACCTTCTCCGAAGGCCCGTTTCTCACCGGTTGAATAACAACGAGCGTGTCTTCTATCATGTTAAACTGCACTCCAATGCCCTCGAAGTTGCCTTGAAGCGGTTCGTTAAGGGCTTGAACCTCTTTCGGTGTGGCATAGGAAGAATGCGGATCGAGCTTTTCGAGCATTCCTCTTATGCCGTCTTCAACGAGTTTCTGTTCGTCAACAGAATCGACATAAAGATTTGATATTGCCATTTCGGCTATCTGCAACTTGCGCAACGGACTCTTACTTCCGTAGTCGATGGTTATCTGTGCGGTTGCACTTATTGTAATAAACAGCACCAAAGCTGCCGAGAAAAGTTTTCGCATAGGTGTCTCAAATGTTTTCATTTATGAATAATTTTATAAAAAAACCGCGATGTTGTCCGTATAAACAACAAACGCGGAACATATTTTTGCTTCAATCTGTCAATGTTTCTTCATCGTCGGGCAAGTCCTCTTCTATCACAAGATTGTCTATAATGAAGTTCTGACGCTCCATTGTGTTCTTGCCCATGTAATATTCCAACAGCTTCTGAACTTGGTCGGTCTTGTGCAGCGTCACTTGTTCAAGACGCATATCCGGACCTATGAAATGAGCAAATTCATCGGGACTGATCTCTCCAAGTCCTTTAAATCGTGTTATTTCAGGGTCAGGTGCAAGAGCCGAAATAGCCTTAACGCGCTCTTCTTCGCTATAACAATAGCGTGTTATAAAATCATTCTTGCGCTCGCCTTTGCCCATTTTTGCATCGTTATCGGCTATGACTTTCTTGTCCTTTATCTTCGTCCTGCGGTTTCGAACGCGGAAAAGCGGTGTTTGAAGAACATACACATGACCTTTCTTTATAAGTTCGGGAAAGAACTGCAAGAAGAATGTTATTATCAGAAGACGTATGTGCATGCCGTCCACATCGGCGTCGGTAGCTACTATTACCTTATTATATCGCAGCGTGTCAAGTCCGTCTTCTATATCCAAAGCAGCTTGCAGAAGATTGAATTCTTCGTTTTCGTAAACCACTTTCTTTGTTAATCCGAACGAGTTTAAAGGCTTTCCGCGCAAAGAGAATACTGCTTGCGTATTTACATCTCGACTTTTTGTTATACTTCCGCTTGCCGAATCGCCCTCTGTTATGAATATTGAGCTTTCTTCTTTTCTGTCGTTCTTTACATCAGAGAAATGCACACGGCAGTCTCTTAACTTTCTGTTGTGCAGGTTAGCTTTCTTTGCTCGTTCTCTTGCAAGCTTCGTTACGCCTGCCATAGCTTTGCGTTCGCGCTCGCTTTCTTTTATTTTATTCTCCATTACATCAGCAGAATCGCTGTTGATATGCAGATAATTGTCAACTTGTTGCTTTAAAAAGTCGCCTACGTATTTGTTTATTGACTCGCCGTTTGGTGACATTTGCGTTGAACCGAGCTTGATTTTAGTCTGACTTTCAAACACCGGCTCTTCCACATTTATAGCTATCGCCGCTACAATACCATTGCGGATGTCGGTATATTCATAGTTCTTGTTGAAGAACTCCTTTATTGTCTTGGCTATATGTTCTTTGAATGCGCTCTGATGTGTACCTCCTTGCGTTGTATGTTGACCGTTTACGAACGAATGGTATTCTTCTCCGTACTGGTTTGTATGTGTGAATGCAATCTCTATATCTTCACCTTTGCAATGTATTATAGGGTAAAGTCCTTCGTTGGTCATATTGTCATTGAGCAGATCTTCAAGCCCGTTGCGGCTGCGTATGCGTCTGCCGTTATACATTATGGTAAGTCCGGAATTGAGATAGGTGTAGTTTCGCAACATTGTCTCCACTATATCATCGTGGAATTTATAGTTTTGAAACAGCGTATTGTCTGGTTCAAAGTAGATGAATGTACCTGTTTCATCTGCCATATCGCGTGTTTTGTCACTTTTCTTGATACCCTTCTCAAAAGCAACTTCGCGCACTTTACCTTCTCTGAACGATTTTACTTCAAAATGAGAGCTTAGCGCATTGACTGCCTTAATACCCACACCGTTGAGTCCGACGCTTTTCTTGAATGCCTTTGTATCATATTTTCCGCCTGTGTTCAGCACACTTACAGCTTCCACAAGTTTTCCTTGCGGAATACCTCTTCCGTAGTCTCTGACCGTAACACGCAGATTTTCGTCTATGTCAACCTCTATTCTGTCACCCTCATTCATCTTGAACTCGTCGATGGAATTATCGATAACTTCTTTCAACAGCACGTATATTCCGTCCTCAGGAAGTGTTCCGTCGCCCAGTCTTCCTATATACATACCCGGCCTGGTGCGTACATGTTCCATATCCGAAAGATGCCGGATATTCTCATCTGTGTATTCTACTTGCGGCTTTATTTGCATGTCTTCTGTCGGCATATCTTCTAAGTTTGCAGGTTTATTTTATCATGATGCATTGTTTTATTGCCTCTCACTTCTTTCACAACATTGTATAACAGAGGTCATTAGTTCAGAAAACGAAAAATCTTATATGCTTTTCTTGTAGCATCTTCTTCTTTTATGGTTCACTGTTTCGAGATATTCCCATTGGCTTTGCACATTTCCGTTCATCTCCATTTCAACCTGACTTTCGCCCCATTTGAAGCCGTAAGCCTGATAGCGCGGTATAAGATCGGAGAACATAAGAGCATTTGCACCTTTCATTCTATATTCCGGAAGGACACCAAGCAACAGCAAATCCACTCCTTCTGTTTTATGATACTTGATTGCTTTAAGCAAATGCCACCAACCGAAAGGCAGCAGACGTCCTCTGCGACACTTCTGCAAAGCACGCGAAAGCGAAGGAATGGTGATGCCGACACCGCACAGTTTCCTGTCAGCATTCCAATCTTCGACAAGCGTTATCAAGTTTAAGTCAGCTAGTTTCAAATACATATCCACGTACTGATCTATCTGTTTATCGCTCAATTCGGAGAAACCGTACAAGTCTTTGAATGTTGCGTTTATGAGTTGGAATATCTTTTTGCCGTATCCACCTTTGAAAACATCCTTCTTTGTCAGTTTCCTTACATGCAGATTGTAGCGTTTCTCTATCATCTCGGCAATTTTGGCATACTTCTCGGGGATTGTTTCCGGAACGAAAATCTTATATTCCACATAGTCATTATCCTTTTCATATCCCCCCATTTCCTCCATGTGCTGAGGATAATAAGGATAATTATATATGGTAGCCATTGTTCCGAGCTGGTCAAATCCCCATATCAACATGCCCTCAGGGTCCATGTCTGTGAAGCCGAGAGGTCCTACAATCTCGTTCATTCCCTTTTCTTTTCCATACTCCTCGACAGCTGCAAGCAAAGCCTTTGAAACCTCCTTGTCGTCCACAAAGTCAATCCATCCGAATCTTACGCTTTTCTTTTGCCACTTCTCGTTTGCCTTATGATTGATTATTGCCGCAACTCTTCCGGCGAGCTTTCCATCCTTATAAGCAAGAAAATATTCTGCTTCGCAAAACTCGAATGCTGCATTCTTCTCCTTGTTCAGCGTATTCATATCATCGCTGAAAAGGTTTGGGACATCATATTCGTTGCCTTCGTAAAGTTGATAATGGAAGTCTATGAAAGCAGCAAGATCCTTTTTGTTTACCACTTTCTTTATATATATTGATGACATCTCTTATTTATTACACGTTAAAGCTTTAAACGTGCAAATATAGCAAATTAAAGTCAGACAGCCAAGAAAAGCCTTTCAGTTTTTCATATTATTATCCTTTGGCATAGATATGATATATAACTCTATATATTAATATCTTTCTATTGTTTAGAAACAACCGGGTCGTAATTGTTTATATCTTATTCAAACGATGCCAAAGGCAGAACATGTATGAGATTACGACTTCTCTAAGTTGAAGATTCTGTCATATCTTCCCGATTTTTTCTATCCATTGATGAAATCTCGGAGATTTTTCTTTTATCTTTTCAATGCCAATAGCTTCGGCAAGACAATTTCCATAAACGATTTTATTGTATCCTTTAATAATACGTTCCAATCTGTGACCGGGAGAAGTTTCTTTACTGTTATTAATCATTTCAGGATTATCGAAATCATTAAAAGTCTGTATTAACTCTTCTTTTCCCACAAGTTCATTCTCTGGTATCTGATTGTAGAAGACTTTTATATCATTAAACAGGAGACCTTCAAATTCATGTAATTGAATATAAGGAATAAAACGTATGCTAACATCATCAGAGATATCAGCTTGCATTGCATTTTCCAAAAAAATCAATCTTTCATTTTTGTCTGTAATCTTCTCTCCTTCTTTCCATTTTGGAAAATCATGTTTGGCGT
>CALGRN010000293.1 GCA_937880835.1 uncultured Prevotella sp.
ATACAAACCGTACTATAAAACAATACGCGATATTCATCAAATTACAGAAAGAATTATAATTCGTCGAACTCACGTTAATTAAATGTTTGAACATTCTTTCTTGTTATGTCAACAATATTATACTATGTTCTGATGACAATGTTCTGTTGCTGTTGATTTTAAAATACCGTTTTTTAGGTATTGTCATAAGTCGTTTAAAGACGTAATTTTGCAATCTGAAATTATTAGTGAATGAGTAGATTGACGATAGTTGTTTTGTTGCTCTGTTTTGTTTCAGAGACAGTGTCTTTTGCGCAGACAACAAAAATCAATACGTATGATTTGCACGGTATCATAATAGATGGGCAGGACAAGCAGCCTCTATCCTATGTTACTGTGAAACTTATGAGGAAAGATAAACTCGTAGGTGGCACGACTACGGACAATAACGGAAAGTTTGCTTTAAAGGTCGTACCCGGAGATGAATTGCATCTTCAAGCGATGCTATTGGGTTATGAACCTTTGGACACTGTCGTGCATATACCGCGCAATACGTATTTGGTATTGGAACTATCGTCAGACATTCAGACTGTAAACGAAGTCGTGGTGACAGCGAAAGAGAAGAAAGGCATGACGAGTACTTCAATAATCGGACAGACAGCAATGGAGCATTTGCAACCTTCTTCTTTTACTGATTTGCTCTCGTTGCTGCCCGGTGGCATGACCAATCTGCCGCAAATGGGTTCTGCAAACGTGATTTCGTTGCGGGAAGTGGGCATTTCGAGCAGCGATTATGCCACATCGTCTCTCGGAACAAAGTTTGTAATAGACGGTCAGACCATTGGTACTGATGCCAACATGCAGTATATTGCAGGGGCTTATCAAGGCGACGAAGACACTTATCGCAATCATGTATCATACGGTGTTGATATGCGTCAGATTCCGACAGATAACATAGAGAAGGTTGAAATAGTGAGAGGTATTCCGTCGGTAAAGTACGGCGACTTGACAAGCGGACTTGTCAACATTACTCGAAAGCATCGCAGTACGCCCTTTCAGGCTCGTTTCAAAGCCGATGAATACGGCAAACTGTTTTCTGCCGGCAAAGGATTTGAGTTTTCGCGCGAGTGGAGTTTGAACATAGACGGAGGCTTGCTTATGTCTAAGACAGACCCGAGAAACAAATTCGAGACTTACAACCGTCTGACGTTATCGGCACGTGCGCAGAAAGTTTGGCATTATGATAATGAAAGGTTTCTTAAATGGAATGTCATAACAGACTATGCCGCAAACATAGATAATGTGAAAACCGACCCCGAAGTGCAGGTAAATCCCGACGACAGATATAAGTCGTCTTACAGCAAGTTCGGACTTAACAACAAGCTAACTTTTGACAATGGCAAAGAAAAAACGCTGAAAAGCGTGATGATAAGCTATGCAATGAGTATCGCAGCGGATAAGATTCATCAGGTGGAATATATTTCTCTGGATCGCGATTATACTGTGCCTATGGTCTATGAAACAGGCGAATACGACGGAATATTTCTGCCTTATAAATATGTTTCCGACTATAAAGTGGAGGGACTTCCGTTCTATTCCACATTGAAAGGGGAGGCAGAGTTGGGCGTCAATACATGGAACATCGACCACAATATTACCTTTGGAGCGGAATGGCAGCTTAACAAGAACTACGGAAGAGGACAGATTTTCGATTTGTCGAGACCCTTGCATGCAAGTACAGCACGCCGTCCGCGCAGATATAAAGACATTCCTGCAACAAGCATACTGTCATGTTATGCCGAAGAATACGCCACGTTGTCGGCAGGAAAACACAAACTGTCGCTTATGATGGGCATAAGAGCGAGTAGATTGCTTAACATAGGCAGAGAGTATGTTATGCACGGAAAGACGTATTTCGACCCTCGTGTCAACATGCAGTGGGACTTTCCTTCGATTGGAGGATTGAACATATACTTGTCGGGAGGCATTGGCAGGATGACAAAGATGCCTACAATGAATGATATTTATCCCGATTATGTGTATAAGGATATAACACAGATGAGCTATTGGGACACCAATCCGGCATTTAAACGTATCAACATACGCACGTATAAGATAGATCGCACGAACCATGAGTTGAGACCTGCTCACAACACAAAATGGGAAATACGCGTCGGAGCAGACTATAAGAATCACAACTTCTATATGACCTATTTCAATGAAGATATGAAATCGGGCTTCCGTTCAACGCTTGAAGTGAGACCGTTCGTTTTCAAACGCTATGACACTTCAACAATAAACCCTCACACTCTCACTGCTCCGCCTGCGCTTGAAGATATGACATTCGTCAACGATACGGTGCTCGGAGGCTACGGAAAAACATCCAATGGATCGCGTATCATGAAAGAAGGAATAGAGTTTCAATACTCATCGCCCCGCATTAAGTATATAAACACGCGCATAACCGTTAACGGAGCGTGGTTTCATACTATATATGAGAACAGCCATCCCGAATATAATACAAACTCACTTGCCATAATCGGCAACACGCAAGTAAATGATAAGTACATCGGCTATTATGATACGACCGATAAATACGACCGACATCAGTTTACTTCAAACTTCATCGCAGATACCTATTTGGATCGTCTCGGTATGATATTGTCTGCAACTGCGGAGTGTTATTGGTTAGGAAAGTACAATCGTCCTGCAACTTCAACAGTACCGTTGGGCTACATGGACGTTTCGGGAGAGCTGAAACCTTACACCGAAGCCGATAAAACAGATACGTTCAAGAGTTGGCTTATACTTAAAGGAACAGCCGGACAAAACATGAATTCAAAAGAAAGATTCTATATGTTGGTAAACTTCAAGGCAACTAAAAAGTTCGGCAAACATCTCGTTCTCTCTATCTTTGCAGACCGTTTCCTAAGTATCGCACCCGATTATGAAGTTAACGGATTTGTCATGAGACGCTCTTTCTCACCTTATTTTGGAATGGAATTGAATGTAAAAATATAGTAGTAACAATTTAAAAAACAGAAAAATGAAAAAAATTATTTATTATTTTGCAGTGATGTTTGCAGCTGTTTTGCTTACAACATCATGCAGTGATGACAACAACGACAATCCTGCGAACAAAGTTAAGTACACCAAAGCGATTGTGAAACTGACAATGCCGGAGAACGTAAGCAATGTAAAGAGCATAAAAGAGCTTACCGCCAAGTTCCACAATGTAACGACAGGACTTGACACGACAATCGTATTTAATGCGATAGAGAATAATAATGAGGCTGAAATGAACAGGAAAGAATATTCATTGGATGCCGTTACTATCCCCGAAGGATTATATAATGTTGACATTAAAGGAAATGTAGTTTATAACGACGAAGTGCATAACGTGGCTAAAATAGGTGCAAACGTCAAAGGAAAAGCTATCTCCGGCGAGAATGCAGATATTGCTATGGAATGTTATATTGATAGAGAAAGCAACGGCTTTGTTATCTCTGAGATATTTGCAGCAGGTACTTCTAAGCCCGATGGAAAGCAATACAGAGGCGATGCTTATTTCAGAATAACTAATAACTCTGATGAAATTCTCTATGCAGACGGATTGTTTATAGCCGAAAGTAAGTTCAATGATATGCTTCAAGAGGATTACATGCCGGACATAAGAAAAGAGGCAATGCCGGTCGGTTATTTAACAAAACTGCCGGGAAGACATGGAGTTGACAAGAAGATTGCGGTGAAACCGGGAGAGTCTTTGATTATTTGTGACAACGCAATCAATCACACTATTGCCGAATTAAATCCCAATTCTTTCGATTTGACAACAGCTGATTACGAGTGGTATGATGAATCTACAAATCCGAGTTTTACAGACATAGACAATAAGGATGTGCCAAACATGGAGCGTCTTTTCACATATTCAGCAACAGTATGGGCGCCTCATAACAGAGGTTTCCACTCTTATGCGATAGGTTTCCTTGAAGTTGACAATGATACTTATATTGAAGGAAATACATATCAGTATGATTACTATTACATCTTTGTTAACGGTGACTATACAAAGAAGATGGAATTTAAAGCCATGAAAGTTCCTAACAGCTGGATTGTGGATGCCGTAAACCTGTCAGTAAAAGACAAGAAGCAATGGGATCTCATAGACCCTTCGTTTGACAAGGGCTACACTTGGTTCTCAGAAAACGAGTCTGACAAGAACCGTTACGGCAAAGCTGTGAGACGTAAGTATGACGCTAACAGAAAGAAACTCATAGACACGAACGATTCGAAGAACGATTTTGAGCTTGTGAAAGCTGATCCTAAATACATTTTCAAATAAAAAACAACTATCATCAGAGGAATACTTACAAGTTGTGAGTATTCCTTTCTTTTGTTTGTATAAAAACAATCAGAATGAAATTATACGCACTGATTATAGCTTTCGGCATGATAACGACAGATACTTTTGCGCAAACTGCCGACTCGTCGTGTCTTAACGGCATCAGGACATTGCATGAAAGAGCATCGCAGACACAAAATACGGCACTGCTGATATACGACAATCCTGCCATACAAACGATGAGATTTCGCAATTCGTTGTCGCAAGTCAGCTTCGGTTTTGAGTCGAAGCGAGAGACAAAACCATTCGTTGCGCAGATAGGAAACGGCAAACGTGCATTCCTGTTCGATGCATCATCTTATGTCCGTATGAATGCTAATTCAGTGGTATGGGGCAGTGCTTGTTATGAAAATGGCAGGCGTTTGAATCCTATATGGAATGAAAATTCGGAATATGAGAAGCTATATCCCTACGTAACAGGCGACTCTGTGAGCGCAGATATGAAGCGAGAGGCTTACGGTTTCAGTGCCGGATATGCTTGTCAGGCATCAAAAATCGGTTTCGGAGCAGAGATGTCGTATCGCTCTTCATTGGAATACAGAGATAAAGATCCGCGTCCCAGAAACACATCTCTTGAAGTTTCGGCGCGTGCAGGAATTTCTTACAAGTTGCTTGGCAATCACTCCTTAGGCATATTTGCAGATGTTCAGAAATATTCGCAGCAGAGTTCCGTTGCCTTTATGAATCCTTATGGCAAACTTATTCTTTATCATATGACAGGACTCGGCATGCAATATTTCCGCTTTAAGGGTGATGATGACGGAGTAAAATATGAGGGAAGCTCGTTCGGTGGAGGCATTACGTGGCATTCGCTTAATGGAGAAGGCTTGCAGGCAATGCTTTCGTCAAGGCGTGAGCATATACAGAAAATGCTCACAGAGCATCACTATCTTCCGCTTTGCGACACATATCAGCAGGATTACAAAGCAGAAATATCTTGGTTGAAGAACTTTGCAAGTCATTCGTTGCGCATCGTCTTAGATGCCGGAAAGAAGGAAAGAGAAGGCAAGGAACGTATATATGACGATGGAACAACCAATTATCACGAGATAACTTCATCGAAACCTTTCAACAATGATATATACGACATTGTTCTGTATGCGCTCGGTGAATATCGCATGAATGAAAATCTGACAGCTGAATTACAGCCTTCTGTGGCTTACCACTATTCTAAAATGACTTACGCCAATCCTTACAGAGAGATGAAAACGGCTTATCTGCGCCAGAGCATTGACTTTCGTATGAGTTGTATTGCAGGCAAAAGTCTCGTAAGTGGAGGACTATCGGCAGGATATACGGCAAACACGAGCAGGAACTTGCTTTTGAATAATCCCGAAATATTTGCAATGACAATAGCCGTAGAACGCCAGAATTATGAGATGCAGACATCTAACCACACTGATTTGGGAATATTTGCAAGATATGATTTCTCTATCGGCAACATGGTTAACAGTATCTTTCTGAAAGCAGAATATAACAGTCGCATATACTCAAACAATGAAAAAATAAACCATTACACATTGTCATTAGGCGTAACTATATAAGAATTGGAATAAAAATGACAGCTTTACCGAAAGATTATGAATATTAATCATTAACTTTGCACATTATTTATATATAATATAACATATAAAACAATAATAACATGTCGAATAAAACAATTATAGCTACATCGGTTTTGGCAGTTGCATTCTTAGCAAACATCGCCTTTGCAAAGCCGTCTCAGAACAACGTTATGACAAAACGTGCAGACGGAACATACATCGTAAACACTACAACATTATGTCCCGACGTTAAAGGTTATCGCGGTGCTACACCCTTAGAGATACACATAAAGAAGAACAAAGTAACGAAAGTCGTTCCTCTTAAAAACAGAGAGACACCGAGTTATTTTCAAAAAGTGGTTAACGGACTTATGAACCGATGGGAAGGAATGAAAGTAAGCAAAGCCGAAAAGGCAGAATTTGACGGCGTTACAGGTGCTACATTCTCCTCAAAAGCGGTTAAAGAGAACATTAAAGCCGGTTTGAAATATTATAATACACATAAATAAAGACAATGCAAGTAAAGGTTTTTCGTTCTGAAAAACAAATAAAACTGTAAACATCTCCTTGTTGAAAGCAATAAAGCATACATGCTTTTTATGTTCAACAGGGAGATGTTTTTTTATTCAAAATCAAAAATCCTGTGTTCCTATATCATCTTAATAAGCATGAGTTCGATTCATTCAATCCAAAAGATTTAATTATAACCTCTAAAAGTTGGAAAGTGAACAGACACGCAATATTGTTGTAAAGACATACCGGAACGTGGCAATGCGGACACGCACAGGGCGTGTCCCTACATGCAGGATATAATAGATACATAATCAATCAGCATGTAGGGACAGACTCTGTGTCTGTCCGATAAACAACATGTGGGCACTTTCAACATTGTTAAATGAAGGCAGGCACGTGGCAATTCGGACACACATAGGGCGCGTCCCTGCATAAAAGATATAATATAACGTGAGTTTTAGAAATTCACATTGATGCAGTTGAAAATAAACGGTTTGCAAAACGAATTTCAATAGTTATTGTTTTGCAGTCCGAAAGCTATCCTTTTGCACGCTGAAAGTTATCCTTTTGCAGTGCAAAACAATAGCTTTTGGAAATCTGCTTCTAACGTCTTCATTTTCAATTTTATACAAAGTAAGGTTTCAGAGCGCTTATAATGTATATAAAAGTGTTATGCAATGTGTTCAGACAAACAGCAATCAAAGAAATGTTTTGTATATAAAAAACATGTTATTTGAAAAATAATTCATCCAACTAAGGGTTATAGTCTTGTTGTCTGAACGATATCAATACCATTGTACAGCATTGCTGTATCCGCTCCGTTTGTCGTATTTTAGGGCATCGGTCAGTGTACTTGCATTGCATCGGAAAGTGAAATTATACGACGTATAGGGCGCAAGAACGACCGAACAACTCATGTTGAAGCAGTGCAAATCGCGTGAAAGAGAAGCCGTTGTCATAGACATTGCGCGGTTTTCAAAGTCATATCCGGAAGAGAAACTGATGTTCCAACCGTCGCTTATGCGTACATTTCCGCTTACGTTCAGCGTATGCGTCAGTTTATAAGGATAGCGCATAGTCTTTGTGTTAAACCTTCCTTCTGTGTTTTCGCGCATCGTTATACCGTAACCAACAGTCAAAGACCAAGGCATTGAGAACGCCATATAGCCGTCAGAGTCTGTTTCCGCTTTCGTCTTTTTCTTCGCTCCGCGTTGTCCTTTTATCATATCATCGTCAACGTTCGACTCTATATCGGTGTCGATACCTTCTTCTTCATTGTCGTTTCTTGTGTTATCGTCATCCTCTTTGTCACCTCCGCCGAACCATTTCTTAAACTGTTCCGGGCTGAAAGTGAACGAGAAGTTCTGCGACATGCCTTGAAAACGCCCGAAACGCCCGTACCCCCACTCGGTGTGAGTGCCTATATAGGGCTTTCCTTCCTTATCAAGCTCGTAGGCATAAGTGGCAAATACGGCATTGAGATTAAACGTGTAGTTCTTCCACCATTTAAGTCTTATGCGCATACTCAAATCGCTCCATGGTCTTTCTTTTGCCGCCATGTTGTATGACATCGACGCTCCAAGTTCGTCGATGATGCTCAATTTGCGGTATCCGACAGTATCTTTGTCGGAGCGTATCTTCATTTCGATGTTGTTAGATATATCGAATGCGATGTTGCCTGTTCTTCCTCTGCCCGGCACTCCGTATAGTGAGTTGGCGTAAGGGGAATACTCCGCCAGAGTAACATTGCCGTATTTGTCGGTTTTCTGATACGTTTCGTAGTATCCGTAGCTACGAGAACCGAAATCGGGAGCATAGCTGAAAGAGACCAGTGGGGTAAATACGTGACGTATGGCAACTATCTTATCGCCGAAGATTTTACGGTTAGGGACCCAGAAACCATATACTTTTGTCGATGCAGACACGTTCATGCTCCAATTATAAACGTTGTAAAAGCCGTATGTAGTGTCTCTTACTTCACTCTGCGAAGCAACGTCCCACGATCTCATTACCTTGTTTGTGTACATCCTGTCGGTAAAATTGAACGACGGATTGATATTAACATAGTTGAACAGAGTGAAACTACCGCTTATCGGAATGCTGTGTTGCATGCCGTTGCGCCAGTCTTTTATGAGATTGGAATGCATGAACTTATCTTCCTTTGTTGATATGGAATTGCTCAAATGTCCTGTATAACTCATCGAGATATTCTCATACCAACGAGGTTTTCCTGCTGCTTTTCTGCTGCGGAAAGGATAAAAACGAGCAATCGAAATGTTCAAATCGGGCAGCGTAACGGCTATTGAAGAGTCTCGCATGTTTTGAGAAAGGTTGGCAGTACTGCTCAATGTCATTCCGATACTTGAAAAAGTGGTGCTCCAACTCACAGAAGATGTTCTCGTGCTTTGTGTCATCGACTGCGGATTATACATGCTGTTGAGGTTGTTTCGCTCATAACTTGACGTAGCAAAGTTTACACTTGCCGACAAAGTATTGAACGGATTGGCTTTCGGATCTTGCCTATGACTCCATTGTATCTTAAAACTCTCTTCACGATTGTAATCGGGCAATCCTTTATCACCTGTCTTCGTGTCTTGATAACTTAAATAAAAACTGCCGGAATATTTATACCGTTTGCGGTAATTACTTGCTGCGGAGATGCCCCAAGAGCCTTTTGTGTAAATCTCTCCAAGCAGTTTCAAGTCCCATTTATCACTCAAAGCGAAATAGTATCCGCCATCTCTGAGATAGAAACCGCGTGCACTTTCATCTCCGTAACTCGGCATGATGAAACCGCTGGAATATTTTTTTGAGAAAGGAAAGAAACCGTAAGGCACTGCAAGAGGTAGCGGAATGTCGGCTACCACAAGGTATGCAGGACCGAAAACGACATCCTTTCCGGGACGAACTTTTGCTCTCGACAACGCAATATAGAAGTCGGGGCATTCCTCATCGCACGTTGTGTAGCGTCCATGTTCAAGATACAGATTGCCATCGGCATCGCGTTTGGAATGCTCGCTTGTAAGAAATCCGTCTTCTTGTTCTGTATATACGTTGTTTATGAAACCCTTTTTGGTCTTGAAGTTGAAAGATATCGTATCGCTGTTGTATTTGTCTTTGCCCATTTCAAACACGGGTTTGTTTCTCACTCCGTCTTCTGCGGCAGAGTCGGACGTTCCTGTTGCATGCACAACGCTTTTTTCCAGATTCATTGAAACGTTGTCGCTGTTGAGCTTCATCTCTTCGTAGTTGACTTTTGCGCTACCGTACAGATGTGC
>CALGRN010000294.1 GCA_937880835.1 uncultured Prevotella sp.
AAGATACAATATATAACATCGCTCCTGCTGCAAATGATAGTGAAAAAGAAAACCAAAAAGAAGATAAGTTTCCGAGTAATGCACCTATTAAGGCACCAATCCCAGTTGAAAGACCTGATAAAAATGTAATTAAAATTTCTGGTAAAGAAAAATTAATAGAAATATTAAAACATACAAATCTTGATGATGCTCAAACTATAATTGAAAATCTTGAAAAAGATAATCCAGATTTAGCAGAAGACATTAAAGAAAATATTTTTGTATTTAATGACATTGTCAAAATGAAAAAAGAAGATTTATTTGCCAAACTGCGTGCAAATACTCACGTTCAGTTTGATATGCCCGATATGAATATAAACGGTATCAAGTATGATGACGTTGTAAAACAGTTCATGGATATGAGCCAAATGGTGGGCGGAAAAGTGAAATGCGTATCAAAGAACGACGACTTGAACGTTATTATCAAGGAACTTTATCCCGAAGCAAAAGTCTTTGCGAGCAACGTTGAAGGCATAACTATTGCCGACAGAAATCCGGATACGGTTGCAGAGGCGCAAGAACTCAACGGAACAGACGTTGCCATACTAAAAGGAGAATTAGGTGTTGCCGAGAACGGATGTATCTGGATTCCGCAAACAATGAAAGAGAAGGCAATCTGTTTCATAGCGGAAGAGCTCGTGATACTTCTGGACAAGAGTAAAATAGTGCACAACATGCACGAGGCTTATCCGCTTATCAAGATGACCGAATATAACTTCGGTACGTTCATAAGCGGTCCGTCGAAGACTGCCGACATAGAGCAGGCTCTTGTCATGGGTGCGCAGGCTGCACGAGGAGTTACGGTAGTGCTTATAGACAATGATTAAGCAATTATGTTGATAACCTTGTCTTATATCACAACGTCTATCATTATAATATATATATAAGGTAGAGAGACTGAAAAGTCAAAGAGAAGACAGAAAACTGATACGTTAAATGACGTGAGTTGGACGAATTATAATTCTTTCTATAATTTGATTAATATCGCGTATTGTTTTATAGTACGG
>CALGRN010000295.1 GCA_937880835.1 uncultured Prevotella sp.
GTGTACGGTTTGTCCCGGTCTGTATATACTGCGGTCTGTGAATACGTTTGTTCTGAAACCGTCTCTCTCGTTGCTTGGATATGAGTAGTAACCGTTATATTCAAATTCGGGTAAACATTTGTCTTTTTCAGTCCATGCATATATATAATCGGGCGAATAGTCAGCATACGTGAAAAAGGCTTCGCCCTTGTCATCGGTTTTTATAGTTGTTGTCTTATCCTGTTTTCCCTGTCTTCCGTCGGTCTTTATGCGCAGGTTTGCTCCCGGTATAGGCTGTCCCGTCGTGGCGTTAAGCACCGCAAAGCGTATGTTTTTGTTGGGAAGAGCTTCGCTTACGACGTATAAGTCGCTCACGTACAACAGACTTCTCTTCGTGCCTGTTTGTATGTCGTCCGACGAAAATTCAACAAGATATACGCCGATGGGCAGTTTTTCTATCTCGAAAGAGTCTGTAACGATTTTATATTCCGGCAGTCCTGAGTAGTGTTTTGTCTGCGAAAGATTGTCAAGACGTTGTAAGTACGGTTTCAGTTTCACATAATCGGCGTTGCTGTCCAAGTCGTATTTCTTGTCGGCAGTTATTTTCACGAGCGACACATTCATCTTTATGTCTTTCACGTTTCTTATGCCATTGATGTTTATGACAATCTTTTTGTCGGGCTGCACAACATCTTTTTTCACATATACAACGAATTGCGGATTTGTAAGTTCCGAATATTTATTGCGCAGCAAATCCATTCTTTTCCACTCGCCCCATTTGTTCAGTGCATAGTTTATGTATTTTACTTTCTCTTCTGCCGAAGCTATTGTGTTCTCAGACATTGTATTTAATCTTTCGATAGCTATTTCTCCTGCCGTAAGCAGGTCGCCGTATTCCTTTGAAAGTGAGTCCAATGATGTGAGATACCTGTTTATTTCCGCCTTAGTATTGAAATTCCTGTTGCCTTTTTTCAGCATTTCGAGCGCGCAGATGCATGCTGCATCGCGGTTGTTTGCGCTTTTGTAGTAGTCGTGCAGCGTCTTGTAGTCGCCCACCTCCATGCCAATCACGTGCAGAAGGTCGTTGTTGAATATCCTGCTGTCAGTGCCGTCTGCCACCAACGGAGCATATTCCGATGCCTTATACTTAGCGAGCAACTTAGGATTTTTCATTGCCTTCGCTGCATATTCGCGGCTTTCTGCCTCGTACTTCTTGTCATCGTATAATAAACTTTTGTATAAGTTGGATATCGCAACTTGATATATTGCAGCCAGAATGGGGTTAGATTTTGCCGCCTTTTCTTCCTTTTCGAGCAGCCTTTCTATTTCGCTGTCTATCGAGTCTGGCGATACTGAAATGTTTAGCGATGCCATCGACAGTTCTGCTGCAAGCATGTTGCCATACGATTTTTCTGCTGCCGCCTTGCTTGTTATCTGTTTCAGCAGTTTCATCTGCGTTTGCGGAAGGTCTTTCTGTTTTGCTTCGTTTACTTGTTTCCAAAGAGTTTTATATCCGTCAGCGTAAGTAACGGAGGGTATAAACATAAAAAATACTATGAGCGACAAATATATTTTTTTCATATTCGGATATGTTTTCTTAATAAATACAGTTCTTGCAAAGGTAAGTATTTTATGTCATTAATCAAAGTGAATTTAACATTTTTACCACATTTTATATACAATGCTTATGCAAATGCTGCGCTTCACGCTTTAACACTTTGTAAATACGCAGATTAGGACAATGTTTGGCAGCCTCTCGCCGTTTGTTTATGAAACTCCTGTTTATGTGAAAACAATCATGCCGACAACGTTTATATAATGATGTTTCTGTTTCTGTGAGATATCTTTTTCATAAAGAAGAAAGGCGATATTACAATATATTGACAGCCAATGTGTTACAATCAGTGTTTCAAAAGTTATTGTTTTGCACTCTAAAAGGATAACTTTCAGGACTCAAAAGGATAACTTTCGCAGTGCAAAACAATAGCTTTTGAAATGCGGTTTATAGTCTGCTTGTATGAAAACTTACGAATGCTGCTTTTTAAAGGCGATGAGCATAACAGAATAAAAAGGCATAATAGCCGTTGATTATAAAGCGGCTATTATGTTTGTGGTAATGTCTTTCTTTTGTTTTTAATTGCGAAAAGAACAAGTTAACATTCTGCCTGTCGTTTCATTTGAACAGCAAAAAGGCATGACAGGAATAAACCTGCCATGCCTTTTTGTTGTTAAAATGATTGTAGCAATTATCTATGGAAGTGGAATTTATATGTTTTCTGCCGAAGGTAGTATTACTGCTGAACTTTCTTTACAGTGCGAATGTCGAACTCGGTGACTTTTGATATAGCTTTATCGCCTTGCAATACTGACAGACAGAAACGCGCATTGCCATCTTTAAGTCGTTTTCCTGCCTTTACCATTGCAGTATATCTTATCTTATCACCAGGCAAAATGTTTTCCACGTGTATGCTCGGCGAAATGTATATGTTTTTGTTTCCGCTTGCTTCCACTACCAAAGGCTGTATGTCAAGCAACGGTTTGTCGGAACAGTTCACTATCTCGAATATCACCTTGCAAATCTCTCCGCGATTCAGATTGCCGTCTTGATTGTCATCAACGAAGCGCGCATTGCGTATCTCAATCATCGGATTGAATCTGTAATTTGCAGCAAGCTCATCGACACTTGATGATGCCGGCAAGTTAACAGTAGGCTCTGTGGCAGAGTAATTGCCCGTATAGTCATTTCCGTTGAAGTCGTATATACGGTCGTCTCCGCTGTTTGTTGCGTCAAATCCGCTTTCATCTTCCGGAGTTTTCATACCTCCGTACATGTCATCTTTATAGGTATAGCCCTGCTCGCGGGCTTTTCTCTGCTGCACTCTCTCGTAATGTTCGTGTACTTCTTCATCAGCTTTCTGATCAGCTTTCGCCCCGATTGCCCCGCCGATAGCTGCACCTCCCGCCATACCAATAACAGTACCGAAGTCTGAACCGCGTGGTCCTCCGCTTATTCCGCCAATCGCCGAGCCGAGAATAGAACCAAGTGTAGCACCCATATATGCTCCTTCGCCGGAATATGTTCCGCATCCTGAAAAAATAAGAATGGAGCAAACCGATATGACAATAACTTTTCTCATATTTCTGTCTTTTTTATTTTATACCGCACAAAGTTATATAAAATTATATATTAGATAACTCCTTTTTCCCTAATTATATATAGGGAAATCCCTAATTTCTACCATTTCAGACATTCGTAATATAAATGTTATTATTACAAATGCTTGTGTTTTAGCAATTATTTGCTTTTTCTTTGTCTTTTCTGAAATAATATTCAAAAAGATACGTTATTATAAAAATAAACCAACTTTTTTAATATAAAATTATTAAGATGAAAAAGTATTTAGCAGAAATGATTGGTACTATGGTGCTGGTCTTTATAGGTTGCGGTAGTGCAATCTTCAATGGCGGCTGCGGAACGGCAGCTCAGGTGTTAATGGTATCTGTTGCTTTCGGCGTTTCAGTCGTTGCAATGGCTTACACGATAGGCGGTATTTCAGGATGTCATATCAATCCTGCCATAACTCTCGGCGTTTTTCTGAGCGGAAGAATGAACGGCAAAGATGCTGCGATGTACATGATTTTTCAGGTGATAGGAGGATTCATAGGTTCTGCTTTGCTTTTCCTTATAACCTCAGGAATAGATACTGAGGGCTGGGCAACGCTCACCGGAGCTAATGCTTGTCAGGTTGGTATCTCGCAAGTTACAGGACTTATCGCGGAAATAATATTCACCTGCATATTTGTTCTGGTTGTTCTCGGAACGACAGACGCTAAAAAAGGCGCAGGCAATTTCGCAGGTCTTGCCATCGGTTTTACGCTTATGATAGTTCATATAGTTCTCATCCCGCTCACAGGAACATCTGTGAATCCGGCGCGTTCAATAGCTCCTGCGGTGTTCAATGGCGGTCAAGCAATTACAGATCTTTGGATTTTCATCATCGGTCCGCTTGTAGGAGCAGCCATTGCAGCTTGCATTTGGAAAGTCATAGGAGCTGATGAGAGTAAGTAAAAATAAAGGATATAATGTGATGATGTTTGGTGTTCTTTTGTGATTATTGTCGTATGGCAATAGCGCAAATGAATGATGGCAGTCTCTTTCATTTATAAGGTGTTGATAAAAACGCCGAATGAAAGAGACTGTTTTTTTGTTTCAACAGAAAGAGAATAGATTTTGTGTATCGCAAAAGAAAATGCTCGAAGAACTATAAGCATTTAGTGTGTGAGATAAAAATGCAGATTTTCATTTGGAAAAAAGTCCTTTTGCCAAACTGTACAGTTGAAATAAAGCTGTAATGTGTTTAAATATCACAATCCGGTATTGGTATGCAATCTTTCAAGATTTTGCTCCCACAGCGATAATATGCTGTCTTTCTCATCATCATAAGCAAAATCCGTAATGTGCAACATATAATCATCGGTCAGTTCGTTTTTCTCCATGCGCAACTCTATGAATGTGTCTTCGCTTTCATCTTCTTCCCAACAGAAACGAAAAGACATGTTTTTTACGCTCTCAACCACAAACGCTGTGCGTATTTCATGATGTTTCCAAACATCTCCCCAAGTGAAAACGAGTCTGTCTCCTTGCTCTTCCACCTCATCGGCAATCCATTTTTTTAGTCCTCCGGCAGTACTTATGAGAGTCCATATTATATTTTTTGAATTGGACATAAGCTCTCTTTCAATACTTATTCGTTTCTTTTTCATAACCTCTCTGTAATAAAGTAAGAATGTATAATGGCGCAAAAATACGAAAATTCTCTGAGAAACTGATAAAAAGCAAAAATAATTTTGCAAATTCAAAAAGTTTATATTACCTTTGCACCCGCAAAAAATAACATTGCGGCGGGATAGCTCAGCTGGTTAGAGCGTCGGATTCATAATCCGGAGGTCGTGGGTTCGGGTCCCACTCCCGCTACAAAGGAGAGATATTATACATAAATGAATTACGAGATTGTTCGCAATTCATTTATTTCGTTTATAGCCCAAGTTGAACTTTTAATGAACTTTCTGAGTGCAAAGTTACATCGTGCAATCTGGTGACTTTCGAGCTTACGCTTTCATAACTTAGAAGATTTTATATCAAACTTATCCGGCAATGAGTAGATGTTTTTTCATAAAGGCATATTTATTACTTCTCTTTCAATGTGCTCTAATGTTGGTTTCAATAAACCATAGTCATGCAATACATTTGACGGAGAATTATACCTCCGTGTTGTACCATTAGGTGTATCTGTATGTGCAGCTTTGTTTCGATCTTGCGAGTAAATATATGTTATACTTTTTAAGTACTGGAACTCGGAGTCTGTAAGTGCGTACAAAATATTTTCTAAATTGTTTATTCCTAAGACACTACAGAAGAGATTAAAAAGATTAGTTTCATAATTGAATCCATTATTTCTCTTTATGATCTGCTTTATTTTATCTTTGCAGCTATTATCAATAATATGTTCATCAATATAGTTATAGAGCATATCATCTATACTGGTTTCTATCCATCCGCATAATTCCAATACAGCCAATTTCGAATATAATATAGACATTTGTATATCTTTACACGAAGAATACTCTTTATCTAATTTACTCAAAGTATTAGCTATACTTATATAATCTATCATAAGTTAAAGACTTCTATTGCCTTTTGAATTCTTTCCTTAACTTTATCTGTTGCTCCCAATCCTTCCTTTAGAGATTCTTCCGAAAATTCTTCCATTGCCATAAGCCGATCAAAAACTGAAGATATTTCTTCTTCTGACAAATTACATAAGTTACTATAATTTTTAGATATTCCAACGAGAAGTGCATCTGCTACATTCTTAGATGACACAGTACTCTTAATCTTATTAGCAACACTCATGGTTTTAGAAAACAAATCTTGCAATTCCTTTATCTTATTTGATGTCGCATTTTTATATTCATTCATGTAATCGTTTAGAAATAATGCAAGTTTGCCTTTATATTCTGTAAACCTTTCATTAAAAGCGAAAAATCTTAATATACGCTCTTCATTATTAAATCGAGCTTTATTCACCTTCTCTGTTGTTGTGTTGGCAAATTTGAGCCAATCTTGAGATAGAGCCAAATACTTCAACAAGCTATTAAAACTACCTTGATAGATACAATTCCTTATTTCCTGATTATATAATTTATTCCCCCCAGAGTTCAATCTATAGAAAATCTGAAACAGATATTTCATGTGTTCGGATTTCATATAATCACACCTTAATACTGTTATGGGGATTGTTACATTTTCAAGAATTTCGAAAAGATTTGTATTCTCCACTTGAATCTCAAAATTAGTTTTGCCAGATAAGCGGGGATCTACATCGTCAGTTTTAGACAATTTCCATTTATTGTTTGTGTCTAAGAACTTTACAATCGTTGTTATTCTTTGAAGTCCATCTATTACTAAACGTTTTTGCGTGCTTATATCCAAACTGATGCACATGCTTGGTATTGGTAATTGTTTAATTAAGCTATCAACGAATAACGTTTGAGACTTATTAGACCACACTTCTCCTCTTTGGAAATCAGGGTTTAAATCGATCTGTTTTTTCTCATACATTCGATAAATATCTGCACAAGACCGTTGTTCATTAAAGGCTACAATGTCAGATGGAGGTATCACAGACGAGGTACTGTCTTCATCTTCTTCAATAAATCTGTTTTGTAATTCTTCTATTTCAGAGATTTCTGTTGGATAACAATTATTTGTATTCATTTTATGTTGTCTTTTCTTTTAATTACAAAGTTACACTATATATTCTATACATACAAAAAATATTTTCTTTTTTAACGTGAGTTCGGTATAAAAAATGTAGGAGTGAAATCTTTTTCGTAATTTATATGTGAAAAATCACATCGTTACAAAGTATGTTCGACAATGAGATAATGACTATATTAGTAGTGTTCCATACGCATCGTTCTAGAAATCTCAAATCATTCTATATAGAATATGTCTGCATGTACATGTGCAAGGAATTACCCAACACCATTTCCTACAACTGCTTCGTATCGTAAATCATAGGTTGCATTACATATTCTTTTGTTCTCCCAAACGTGCGCATTGGGAAAGTGTACGGGAATGACTTAACGCTACTTAGATACTACCATTTAAAGAGAGAAAGACATCACAAGACAATGAAAGTATTAGTTGAAAAAGGTAAGTGCACTATGGGTTGGTGCTTCGGTTTCAAATTACATTTGATCATAAATAATAAAGGAGAAATAATACAATGGTAGTTGACACCGGTGGCATGGATGACATAGAGCCGTTAAAGAACAAACGCTTTACTGAAAGGTTATCTTGAAAGCTCTTTACAGCCATAATACACATCGGTCAGAACCTATTTGAGATTCTATTTGTGGATGACATGCATCTCATTACAAGGGAAAAGAAAAACATGAAGAACTCACGTATGAACATCTGTGACAAGCCTATGTTCAGAAGATGTTCGTTAACAGATATGGTTAATGATGGACTTAAAATAGTATGGAAGATTGAGCACGCAAGACACCGCTGCATAGGCAACTTTGTGACAAGTCTCATATCATGACTCATTGCTTATAATCTGATACCAAAGAAAACCGTTATGAATATAGATATTATTGATAACAAAAGCCTTATTGCATAATTTGTATATTGAACTTACATTATATATAAGTAAAGCGCAAAATATATAAGTAAAAAACAGGGATATTAACTGCTTATATATTATTGTTAAGTCCTGAATATCGGTATCAGGTTTGAAATCTCTTTGTAAAACCATTTTTATATCTATGTATTTGTATTGAAACAACGGGCAAGTACTTTTGCACCGTAAAAACAAAGAGTATATATAATGAAAAGAAAAGTTCTTGTATTTTTGTTGCAAGTGATGACGGCTATAACCGTTACGGCAATGCCTATAACGGGAAATGTCTCTGATAAGAAGACAAAAGAGCCGCTTGTGGGAGCATCAGTAGAAGTTTTAAACACAAATGTCAAGGCGGTTGCCGACATAGATGGCAATTTCGTGATAGAGGGATTGCCTGACGGAAAGTATGATCTGATTGTCAGATATATTTCATATAAAGATGAGAAAGTCGTGGGAGTGAATGTTTCTTCATCAGAACCGCAAGCTAAGATAAATATTTTTCTTGATTCCGATGAGGAAATGTTGCAGGAAGTATCTGTCGTTTCAACAGGTAGGAGAAATACAGAAAAGGCAATGCTTAAAATGGCAAAGAACAGTGCTTTTGTAGAAAGTAACGTTTCTGCACAGGAAATCAGCAGGACACAAGACCCGCATGTGGGAGAAGTTGTCCGTCGTGTATCGGGCGTAAGTCTTATACAAGACCGTTTTGTTATGGTCAGAGGACTTTCTCAAAGATATAATAATGTGTGGATTAACGGTGGAGCTGTGCCAAGTTCCGAAGCCGATTCAAGGTCTTTTTCTTTCGATGTTGTTCCAAGTTCTCAAATAGACAACATAGAGATAGTAAAGACTTCTGTTCCCGAATATCCTGCTGACTATACCGGAGGGTTTATAATCATGCACACGAAAGATATCCCGGCAGAGAACAGTGCAACGCTTAGTATCGGCGGAAACTGGAATGATGCGACCGATTTTAAGGATTTCAGCTACTCGAAAGGGTCTTCTACTGATTTCTTAGGCTTTGATGGCGGGTTGCGTACTCTTAATAATGGTATTTCATCTGTGCTTAACAGCTATGATAACGGAGGTATCAAACTGAATGATAATGGATTTAACAACGACTGGATAGTTAAGAACAAAAAGCCTATCGGGGATTTGAAAGTATCGGCATCTCTTAATCATCGTTGGAGAATTTCAGACAGAACGTTGGGACTTATAGCAGCGTTTAACTATACAAACGAAAGCCGCAGCTATGAGAATATGCAGAATAATCTTTATGGTATATATGATGTGTCTAACGACCGTCCTAACTATCTGCGTCATTCAATAGACGATCAGTACAATAATAATGTAAGAGCCGGTGCGATGTTCAATCTTACTTTACTTTCGAAGGACGGCAACAACAAGTATCAGTGGAAAAATATCTTCAACCAATTAGGCAGCAGCAGATATACATGGCGTGAAGGAGTAAGCGCACAAGCCAATATAGAAAATTCGGCAGAGTATTATTACAGCAGCCGTACAACATATAACACACAATTCACGGGAAAGCATACGATGTCTGAGAATTTATTGGAATGGAATGTAGGTTATGCGTATGCAAATAGATATTTGCCTGACAGACGTCGCTATTTGAAGGATGATGCGATAGAAAGCGGTACGTTGGCTTTGACAACAGGTAATGATGTGTCACGCGAATGGACGCAGCTTGATGAACATATCTTTTCCGGTAATGTTTCATATAAACATCAGTTGGCATTCGACACATGGACTCCTACGCTGCGGTATGGTCTTTACGGAGAATACAGAACGCGCGAATATCTAACCAGAGAGTTTATTTATAACTGGAATGCTGACGAGAACACATTGCCAAAGGATTTCCGTACATACAACATTCCGGATTTATTAAGCAACACAAACAATTTCGCTCAGGACAAACTATATCTGCTTGAACAGGTTCAGATGAGAAATAACTACAAAGGCAACAATACATTAGGAGCCGGTTATATAGCAGTTTCGTTACCATTCGGCAAGTTAGGCATTTACACAGGTGTTAGATTTGAGTACAGCAATTTGGAATTGACATCCAATACGAAAGATACTGAGGTGAGTCCGTTGAAACGCAATTACAAGCATAAAGACTTCTTCCCGTCATTCAATGCAGTTTACAAGTTCGACGATAAGAACCAATTACGCGCTTCTTACGGTCGCAGTGTAAACCGTCCGGAGTTCAGAGAAGTTTCTTCTTCGGTATTTTATGATTTCGATTTGGCATCAAGTGTGCAGGGTAACACAGAATTGGAGAACTGTTATATAAACAATTTCGATTTACGCTATGAGTTCTATCCAAGCAGCGGAGAGCAGATTACGCTTGCAGCTTTCTACAAACATTTCACATCTCCGATAGAATGGACATACACCGTTGCAGGAGGAACAGACCTTATTTATTCTTATGAGAATGCGAAATCAGCTAATACATACGGTTTGGAGCTTGATATCCGCAAAGATCTTTCATTCATCGGTCTGCCCAATGTAAGCTGGTCATTCAATGGTTCAATTATAAAAAGCAAGGTTTATTTTGCCGAAGGAAGCATTCATGAAGATCGTCCGATGCAGGGACAATCACCTTATCTTATAAACACAGGGTTCTTCTACGCCAATCCGAAACTTGATATGAATGTATCAGTTCTTTATAACAGAATAGGAAAACGAATTGTAGGAGTGGGGCGCAATGAGAGTGCAACGGGCAATGACGACAACTCTAAGATACCTGACAGTTATGAGATGCCGAGAAATGCTATTGATATCACTGCATCTAAGAACTTCGGAAAACATTGGCAGTTAAAGGTTTATGTACGCGATTTATTAGCTGAGAAAATATCATACAAGCAGTTTGCAGAAGTGAAATATGCAAACGGAACGGAAAGAACGGTAGAAGAGGTGACACGTCAATATCGTCCCGGACGCAACTTAGGATTTGTTTTAACATATAATTTTTAAATAGATTAATTCACGTTTTATAAATTAAGAATATGAAAAAGAAGAATTTTTGGGGATACGCTGGTGTCCTATTGTTTGCAACCGTTTTAGGTTCATGTAGCAGTGATGATAATAATAACGAGATTACTACTCCCGTTACAACATCCTACGTATGGACAATAGACGGAGGTCTTAAAGCATGCGACCATATCCAATTTACAGAAGGTAAAGAGGATAATGCCGGTTTAGACATCGGAAATGGAGATCAAGAGTTTGTTTTCACAGGTCGTCAGACTTTGAAGAAAGGTGTATATAACTTGAAAGGATGGGTATATATAGCAAATGGTGCAGAGCTTACTATCGAGCCGGGAACAGTTATCAAAGGTGATAAAGATACGAAAGCTGCTCTCATTGTTGAGCGTGGAGGAAAACTGATAGCACAAGGAACAGAGACCGCGCCTATCGTGTTCACATCAGAACAAGCTCCCGGCAACCGCAAACCGGGCGACTGGGGAGGACTCATTCTTTGCGGAAAAGCCAAGAACAATAAAACCGAGATGCAGATAGAGGGTGGTCCTCGTACTAAACATGGAGGACAGGATGATGCTGATAACTCCGGTGTTTTAAGCTATGTGAGAATAGAATTTGCAGGTTATCCGTTCCAGAAAGACAAAGAAATAAATGCTCTCACACTGGGTTCTGTGGGAAGCGGTACTAAGATAGACCATGTTCAGGTGTCTTACAGCAATGATGACTCTTACGAATGGTTCGGTGGTACGGTGTCTTGCAAATACATGGTAGCATACAAAGGTTGGGATGATGACTTCGATACGGATAACGGTTACTCGGGAAAAGTGCAATTCGGATTGTCTGTAAAAGACTCTAAGATTGCCGATACATCTTTGAGTAACGGTTTCGAAAGTGACAACAGTGCCGACGGTGCGTCATTGAATCCTTACACTACTGCTACTTTCTCAAACATCACTTTTGTAGGTCCTAAGGCAGTAGATGCTTCTTTCAAGAATTCTTCTGACTACATAACAGGCGGAAGTTTCAATCCTAACAACGGTTCAGCATTAGGAAAATTCCAGTCTGCAATGCAGATAAGAAGAAATTCAAGATTAAACTGCTATAATTCATTGGCTATCGGTTTCCCGATAGGAATTATGCTCGACAATCAGAAAGGTGACACTCAGGGAGCTGCTTCAAACGGACTTTTGAATATGAAAAACGTTTGGTTGGCAGGCATGGATATAGTAGGTTCTGATGCAAACAAACTCTTTCAGGATGTTTTGGTTACAGGATATGACAGCAATTCTGCACCGATTATCGATGCATCAAAGCCTTCATTCTCTTCTACTTTCTTCTTAGCTCAGAGCGGAAACAAGGCATTTGCTGATGCTTCTTCACTGCTTCTTACAAACGGTTACATGCCTTCTGCCGGAAGTCCTGTTCTTTCTGCTGCATCGTTCACTGACAATCTGTTGTCATCTTGGTTTACAAAAGTAAGCTATATCGGTGCATTCCAAGCAGGAGACAGATGGTTGGAAGGATGGACTAACTTCAATCCTGAGAATACAGTATATTGATACTTTCAAACATTATAAATAATAAAAACAATCAAATGGGATGTGCCTGACGGTGCATCCCATTTTTCTTTTACGTGAAAACAAAATATTTTTATTGTTTACAACATATGCGTTTAAGCATAAATCATTCAGACATGTCTGTCATGTCCTGTCCATTTGTTTATCCTTTTTCTTATTGCCTTGCCTATCAGGCGGAAGTTTCCGTGTGTCAGATTGCGGTAAAGCTCCTCTAACGAGCGTGCAATCTTAATCATGGGATATCCCCAAGCATTGGTGCGGTAAACGCTTTCTTTATATTCTACATTCTCTATAACGTATTCAGGATGCTTCAACGGGAACTCCAACTCAAAGCGTTTCATCGTGAACATCTTTCTGAGGCGTTTCGGTATGGTATCAAGACTGCTGGTGAAATGCGTCGAATTTTCAGTGACACCCATGTTGTTTATGAGATTTTTCGTAGGCATTATGGCGAGTCCGCTGTTCAGAAGCATTGAAGCCCAGAATATACTCTCGTAAAACTCCTTTCCTGCCGCTCTGTGGTCGTAGCACATCGGTATGAAATCGTCGCGGAACTTGCGCTGCTTAACCAATGCTCGCAACTGACGCATGTTGAACTCATCATCCAAGAAAGAGTATCTGCCGTCCCACTTGTCTATCACTCTTCGCCACGAAGCCCATCCCCATATCGAGAAAACGGAAGTGAAGAAATAATCGTAAGGCACACCTTCCGTCACCTCATCGCTGTTGAAACCGGAAATCATTGTTATGCGCTCATCGTTCTCATATCTGTCGAGCATCTCCTTGCAGAAAGGAAAAAAAGACTGCGAAGGCACGTCGTCATCTTCGAGCACGATACATTTGTCAACTATGGAGAATGCCCATTTCTGCGAGATATATTCGGAAGGGTCGCATCCGAAGTTCTTTTCCTGATACATTTTGTGCACCTCACACTCCCAGTCGATATTCTCTACAATCTCTCTGCAAGCCATTATTCCCTGCATGTCTTTCTCGTTTCTCGCCCCGTCCTGATAGAGAAAAAGGCGCGAGGGACGCGCTTTCCTCACCTCGTCGAACACCTTGCAGAAAGGGTCGGGACGATTGAAGAAAAGCAACAGTACAGCAATGTCAGTCTTAGCCGGATGTTTCATATTCATTAGGTTTATGTGCGCAAAGATACAATTTAATTCCGAATAACATCGGAAGTAACATCATTAAATATGCAGAAAAACCGTTTGACAACACTGTCTTTTTATTTACGATAATCAATAATATAGCGTGAGTTCTACGAATTATACCCTTTGTTTATCATAAAACAATCATAACACACGCAGATTATCTTAAATACTGACATACAAGGATATACGGACACGCACAGGGCGCATTTCCACGAGCAATCAAAATGTAGGGACAGACCGCGTGTCTGTCCGAAAATTGCATGTATAAAATAATATTCCTTATCTCAAAAACTACTATCATTTTGTGCGAATTGATAATAAGTATAGCCTGAACAATTATATTTAAAGTTCCCCGAACAAATTTCATAGGATTCATGTTAAATAATCTCTGCATTTCAAAAGCTATCCTTTTGCGATGCAAAACAATAACT
>CALGRN010000296.1 GCA_937880835.1 uncultured Prevotella sp.
ATTTGTTGAGGTTAGGGTGGATAATTCGCCCAAAACCTTTCTAAGACGTCCCATTTCAATCAATTTCGTCGATTATGAAACCAATGAACTGTGGCTTTTAGTGGCAGCCATTGGTGAAGGAACGCGTCGAATGGTGCAGCTTTCCGAAGGTGATAAGCTAAACTGTGTGCTTCCTTTGGGTAATCGTTTTACAAAGCCTGCGAATAAAAACGACAAGGTATTGCTTGTAGGTGGCGGCGTAGGAGTTGCTCCGTTGCTGTTCTTTGGAAAGGAACTGAAATCTATGGGAGCAGAACCTTACTTCCTTTTAGGTGCTCGTTCTGCCGGCGATTTGCTCGAGACGGAATATTTCAGTATGTATGGCAAGGTGTTCTTCACTACCGAAGACGGTTCGGAAGGAGAGAAAGGGTTTGTCACCGACCATTCTATTTTGCAGAAAGAGCATTTCGACATGATATTCACTTGCGGTCCTAAGCCCATGATGATGGCTGTGGCGAGATATGCAAAGCAGCGTGGTATAGAGTGTGAAGTGTCGTTGGAGAACAAGATGGCATGCGGTATAGGAGCTTGTCTTTGCTGTGTCGAAGGAACTACGGAAGGTAATTTGTGCGTATGTAAGGACGGTCCGGTATTAAATATTAAGAAGTTATTATGGCAGATATAAGTGTAAGAATAAATGATTTGAAATTGAAGAACCCGGTGATGACAGCATCGGGAACTTTCGGTTACGGTTTAGAATTTGCCGACTTTGTGCCGTTAGAAGACATTGGCGGTATTATCGTGAAAGGCACTACGCTGCATCCGCGCGAGGGAAACGATTATCCGCGTATGGCAGAAACGCCTTCCGGGATGCTCAACTGCGTTGGTTTGCAGAACAAGGGAGTAGATTATTTCTGCGAGCATATATATCCTCTGATAAAAGATATCGACACCAACATGATAGTGAACGTAAGCGGTTCAAATCCCGAAGATTATGCTGAGTGCGCTTCACGTATAGACTCTTTGGACAAGATACCTGCCATAGAGCTTAACATCTCCTGCCCTAACGTGAAGCAAGGCGGTATGGCTTTCGGTGTCACTTGTGCAGGTGCGGCGAGCGTTGTCAAAGCTGTGCGCAGTTGTTATCATAAGACATTGATTGTGAAACTTTCGCCAAACGTAACTGATGTTGCAGAGATTGCAAGGGCTTGCGAGGCAGAAGGTGCAAACAGTGTGTCGCTTATAAACACTCTCATGGGTATGGCAATAGACATAGAGAAGCGTAAGTCTATGCTAAGTATAGGGACGGGAGGACTCAGCGGACCTGCTGTGAAGCCGGTTGCGTTGCGTATGGTGTGGCAAGTAGCTAAGGCAGTAAGCATTCCTGTCATAGGTCTGGGCGGAATATGCAATGCCGAAGATGCCATCGAATTTATCATGGCAGGTGCTACTGCGATACAGATTGGCACGGCAAACTTCTTAGATCCTGCCGTAACAAT
>CALGRN010000297.1 GCA_937880835.1 uncultured Prevotella sp.
ATGCGCAAGATTATCGATTGGGACACAAATGAATATCGTGGAGAAATACCAGAAGCTCCCGAAACCTATAATGTAATAGGTAATATAAACGAATATCAGGTTACTATCGGCGAAACCACTTATGGAGGACGCGAAGAAATGGTTGATTCTACCGGTTTGTTCGATTATGGTTCACTTATATATGTGGCGTTGCAACGTTCTAAAACTGCACGTGAGGCTATCAAGGTTATGACTTCTTTGGTTGAAACTTACGGATATTGCAGTGGCGGCGAGACTTTCACTATCTGCGATCCAAACGAAGCTTGGATAATGGAAATGATGGGCAAAGGCCCGGGAAGCAAAGGTGTTGTCTGGGTTGCCATGCGTATTCCTGATAATGCTATATGCGGACATGCCAATCAAAGCCGTATAGGTAAATTCAACATGAAGGACAAGAACAACGTGCTTTATTCTAAGGATGTTGTTAAGTTTGCCCGAAAGATGGGATGGTTCAGTGGCAAAGACGAGGACTTCTCTTGGAAAATGGCTTATGCTGCTCCTGATTTTGGAGGTCGTCGTTTCTGTGATGCCCGTGTTTGGAGCTTCTTCCGTCATTTCGATGAAGGCTTCGATCGCTATCTTCCTTGGGCTTTGGGTAAAGATCCTAATGCAGAAGACATGCCTTTGTGGATAATACCTAACAGGAAAGTGAGCGTGCAGGATATTCAAGAATGCATGCGCGATCATTATGAAGGCACTGCTTTGTCTCTTGACAAGGATGTTGCACAGGGCAATTGGGACATGCCTTATCGTCCTACACCTCTTGTTTTCGAGGTTGACGGAAAGAAATATTTTAACGAACGTCCTACTTCAACACAGCAGACTGCGTTCTCGTATGTATCTCAGATGCGCTCTTGGCTTCCGCGCGAGATAGGTGGTGTGCTATGGTTCGGAAACGATGACGGCAATATGGTTGCATATACTCCGATATATTGCGGTAACACGGTGCAGCCGGAATGTTACAATACTCCCGGCGCGGATGCGGTTACGTTCTCAGACAAGAATGCTTTTTGGGTGTGCAACTGGGTCAGCAATATGACTTATCCGCGTTATTCTCAGCTTTTCCCTTCTGTAAAGGCAGTGAGAGATTCTATCGAACGTCGTTATTTTGCTAATCAGAAAGCTGTTGAAGGCAAAGCATTGTCATTATACAAAAATAATCCTCAGTCTGCTATAAAATATCTTAATGATTACAGCAACAAAGAGGCGCAGCAGATGCTTGCCGCTTGGAAAGATTTGGCTGTATATCTCGTTGTGAAATATAATGATATGGCAGAGAAACCGGAGAAAGATGGAAAGTTCCTTAGAACAAAGACAGGATTGGGTGAAACTGTAAAACGTACGGGATATACTAAGGGTGCTGCGAAGCGTCTTGTAGAGCAGACGGGCGATAAATATGCGCATCCTTAAAGCAGATATGCTTTTCTGAAAAGATTTATTATTATATAGACAGGATATGTTGTTTTATGAGACATATCCTGTTTTTTATTTATATATATAATGTGTTCGTTATAATAAATCAGTAGTAATGGATATTCTGGAGGTTTCAGCCTACCAAATGTCCGCTACGCCAATTATTGGTGAGTTATTTCAACTTGAAATTAATGGGCAACGAAAACGATACGGGCACAGGATTACCATCAATTCTGCCCGGTTCCCATGCCGGCATGGAACGTACGACACGAAGAGCCTCTTCGTCCAGTCCCTTGAAAGCTGACCTTGTCACCTTTGCATTGCTTATTGATCCGTCCCTATTTACGACAAAAGTAATGATGACACGCCCTTCATGCCCTGCCTTTTCTTCCTCCTTAGGATAGATTATATGCTTAGAAAGGTATGCCATCAGGGTGTCAGTCCCTCCCGGAAATTGTGGCAACTGTTCTAAATCACAGTTTTGTGGCATCTCCACGTCAGACGAGGTGTTTTCTTCCTTCCAGTTTAGGGCTGTAATGACGAAGTGCTCATTACGTTTCTCCATCTTCAATATATATTCATAATATAAGTCCCCCTCTATTTTTACTCTGACCTTATACAACCCTTTCCGTATATCCGGGCTTATCGTATATTCTTTAGGCTGTTGTGTAGTGTCGTCCCAAAGACCTTCAAGGAAATTAATAATGAGCATTCTGCTTTCATCGTCATTCCAGCGTTTTTTATCAATAAACGTCTCACAAAGATACTTCCTGTATGCAGGTGCATCAAGGTCAATGGTATGATTGAGAGATATATACGAACGGAAAAAGGCTTTAAGGAATCTTAGCCCATTTTGCTCTTTCCCATTCACCTTGACTACATGGTCATAAACGAGAGTATCTAAAATGGTACCATCCCAGCCATAAGGAATGGCATAGCCTATCTTGCGCCGTCCGTCCTTATCGGTAACCATTCTTACGGGGATGTTTATCCAAGCCTTTGCCGAAGAATCATACAATCGGACACTGTACCATTCTCTTCCAAGCGACCGGATCTTTAAGTTATGGGACGACAGAGTTCTGATATCATCTAATGGACATAAAGGAAAAAACAGCATCGTCATAATATGCGGGCTTGTCTATAAGCGTCTGGGTGAGATAGTTATGTTCCTGCTTCTTGAACTCTGCCCATTCAGAAGTATCCTCTTTCAGGAATTTGTAATAGGCTCTTATAACTTCAATGTCTTTTGCCGTATCAATGGCTGCCGTTTCCTGCACCGTAATAACAGAGGCGCTGTCTGTATCCATCTCAGGCGATACGGAATATTTGTTCTGTCCGGAGAATAGCCACATGAATAGTCCGACACCCATAAGGATGAGCAGCAGATAAGAAAAAATCCGTTTTTTATTCGGCATCATATTTCGTTAGG
>CALGRN010000298.1 GCA_937880835.1 uncultured Prevotella sp.
CGCAGTTCAATTCTGCAACAGTGAAAGATTGTGCTGACAGTTGTTTCGGAATTAAAAACAAAACGGCATGAAGCGCCACATATATAATAAGGTGTTTCATTGGCTTATATGACAGATGATTTCCTTTCTATTGTTCCAATGCAAGACAAACGTTTCCGAAATACCGTTTGCATTACACTAAGATACGGACATTTATATGTAATCCTCGAAAAACAATAATGCACGTTGCTTACGAATTGATTATCTCCACCTGCTGGCGTATGCTTTCTTCGTGAATAGTCTTGAATATCTTGCGCACCGCATCATCTCCTATACCGAAGAACTTACCCTGCAAGCTTCGTTTATCGAGCATCTCGCCATAACGCAGAGGTTGAAGCACGATCATATTATGCTCCTTTTTATACTTTCCTATTTCACGGCAGATGCTCATTCTCCTTGAAAGCAAATCCATAAGTTCGTTGTCAAGCTCGTCTATTCGGCTTCTCAAAGACTGTATGTCTTCTGTCGTTACGGCGTCATTGCGTATCACCAGACTCGAAATTATTTCATCAAGCATAAGCGGAGTTACTTGTTGTCGGGCGTCGCTCCATGCCGTATCGGGAGTGCAATGCGACTCAACGATAAGACCGTCGAAACCTAAATCCATTGCCTGCTGGCACAAAGGAGCTATCAGTTCGCGCTTTCCGCCGATATGACTGGGGTCGCAGAAGATTGGCAAATCGGGTATGCGACGGCGCAACTCTATCGGTATCTGCCACATGGGAGCATTGCGATACAGGCTTTTATCATAGTTTGAAAATCCTCGATGAACCGCAGCAAGACGCTTTATTCCTGCCTGATTGATGCGCTCCATGCTGCCAATCCACAACTCTATGTCAGGATTTACGGGGTTCTTTACAAACACCGGAATGTCAACACCACGCAGACTATCGGCTATTGCCTGCATTGCAAAGGGATTTGTTGCTGTGCGTGCACCTATCCAAAAAGCATCTATACCGTATTTAAGACAAAGTTCTATGTGCTCGGAGGTTGCCACTTCCGTCGTAACAAGCATTCCGGTTTCTTCCTTTACGGCTCTCAACCAAGGCAAGGCTGCCTCACCATGTCCTTCGAAATTACCGGGTTTAGTGCGAGGTTTCCATATACCTGCACGATAAATATGGCATCCCCGTTCTGCCAACTGGCGTGCAGTAGTCATCACTTGTTCTTCCGTTTCGGCAGAACAAGGACCTGCTATGACCAAAGGACGCTCGGTATCGCAGGGAAGATTGAGTGGTTCTAACTCTAATTCCATATAACCTTACAGAAAGATTGCCGATGTTTTAAAAACCGTAAGGATTGTTCTCGCGGTATTTCCGGTTCATGTTTTCTTCTATGTTTGCACCATCGCCGTCTTTATCGGAAGCCTCATCATCTTTCGATTCCAGTTCCGCTGCCTGCCGTTCGTCCTCTACCGCACCTTCACTGTCGCCCGTTTCAGCCTTTATTACAGCACGTTCGCGGAATGCAGATATACTGAAAGGATTAATATCTATAACCTTATCGTAGTATTTCAGGGCTTCTTCGCTCTTGCCTTTTTTGCTTTCTATTCTTGCTTTCAGTATCATCACTTCCTCGCTGTCTTCTGTTTTGGCAAGCAGGAACGTGCAGTCTTCATCAGCACCTTCTATATCCCCCGTGTTCAACAGTGTTTCTGCACGCAGCAGATACGCATCGCCGTAATTCTCGTCAAGCATTATCGCTTTCGTCAGCATAGCCACTGCGTTAGTGTCATCGTCCTGTCCTAACGATGCACGTGCATATAAAAACATTACTTCCGGATTGGTATTGTCAATCAAGAGAGCCTTCTCGCACGCATCAGCCATTGCACTGTAATCCTCCATCATATATGCAACCTTAGCCATGCGTATGAATATCTGCTGGTTGTCGGGCTGTGCTTCAGCGAGCTTCTGCAACTGTTCGAATGCCGGAAGGAGTTCGTTAACGCTTATCAGAACCTGCGAAAGATAGTCGCGTATCTCTAAATCATCATGTATTTTGAGTGCATGTTGAAAGCATCTTACGGCATAATCGCTCTGTCCTGTGCGCATTGCTGCAACACCGTCATACTTCAACACGTCGAAGTTTTTCTTCTCTTCTTCTTTCTTTTTCTCTTCGGGATTTTCTTCTTTTCCCCCGAACAATAATTTAAGGAAATTCATCTTTGTATGCTTGATTTTGTGTTTTCAACTATCTGTTCAATTTATCATACACGCTGTTTGTAAGCACATCGGTACGCTCCCATTCAGGCCATCTGTTGTCATCTCGCCGATATGTCTTGCCCACTTGCTTGGCACGGACAAACGTAAACTTTGAATTTATATAACCGTCTGCACCGTCGCGCGCAATGATATAGCAGTGCATTGTCTGCACATAGCCCGTAATCTTGCCGTTTTCGTATATCGGCTTGCTTATCCATGTTTGCTGCGGGAGCACGCACGACATGATACTTGCCTGCGGATATTTCTTCACAAACATGCTGCGACAATCATCGCGGAGTGTTTGTTCTTCCGTTCCGTTATACAGATTTACGCTGTAAAGCGGCATATAATAAGCGTTGTCTATCTTTCTAAGATCGCTTGTGTCTTTCGTAAAGATACGGTCTGCCGTGTCGTTTATGTCTTTCTTAACCTGTTCCCAAATCCGGGTTACCTTTTCACCCAAATTGTTTTTCTTCTTTGCTTTCGCATTGCTTTGTGCCGACAGAGGCGCAAGTGCGAACGTAGATGCAACTATCAAGGTCATTAATCTTTTCATATCTGCAATATCTTGTTTATGAAATATTTCCGCAAAAGTAATGTAAACTTGCCAAAGAGCAAAACAATAGATGTAAAAGATAGAT
>CALGRN010000299.1 GCA_937880835.1 uncultured Prevotella sp.
TCGGACAGACACGGGGGCTGTCCCTACGTGCGGTTATAATTAAATCTTTTGGATTAAATTAATCGAACTCCGGTTAAATTATACAACATTTTATTTTGCACTTCGGTCTGTTTATATTAATTTTGCACTTGTAAATAGGACATATTGTCCTCTATTATTCAGTATAATTATAAACTTTATGGGAGTATTTTCTAAAATATTTAGCAAAAAAGATGAAAAAGAAGTAGGTGGAATGGAAGACTATATGTCTCTCGTACGTGTTTATTTCCAAGCTTCATTGGCGTCAAATTTAGGTATCACCAACCTGTCGATGCTGCCGGATTTAAGGATGTTCAAAGCAACATTGCACGTTCCTACAATAAATAACAAATTAGGATTAGGAGAGAAAAATCATTGTCGTAAAATGCTGAAAGAGCTATATAGAACCGATGATCTTTTCTTCAAAGAGATAGATACAAGTATAAAGAAGAACTGTCGCAAGATACAAGACGTTCAGACATACCTAATTCAATTTCAAGGATTTACCCAAGAACTGATGATGTTAATGGGAAATCTGATGAAGTTTAAACTGCGTATGCCATCTATATTCAAGAAACTCATATACTCTATGACAGAAAAGACGGTAAACGACATATTCTCAAAGAATGATTACAGCGATGCCGGAGTGATGAAATCAATAGTGGCAATAAGGCAATACAACAAGAAATTGGGATTCAGTCAGAAATGGATTACCGACTTTGTTTATCAAGTTGTAATGCTTGCAAAAAAAGAACCGAAACCCAACTCCGAAGATAAAGGGAAATAATAACATTTTGCCGGTTTTATCACAAAATATGAAATAAAAAGAAATAACTTAAACAAAAACTTTAATAATAATTTTGATTTTACGAATAATAAAGCTAATTTTGTAACCAAATTGCAAATCGTATGTCTGTAAATGATAAAACTTTAACACTGTTCACAACACGCATAAGACAGATGATTCTTCAATATAAAGAACTGAAAAAGGAAAATGGAGAATTATATGCAATGGTTGATGAGCGCGATGTTGCCATAGAACAGTTAAAAGCAAAGTTGAATCAACTACAAAACGATTACAATTCACTCAAAATGGCAAAGATGCTTGAAATCACGGATGGAGATATGGAGTCGGCGCAGAAGCGGGTCTCAAAACTTATCAGAGATGTGAACAAGTGTATAACGCTGCTGAGTGGGAAATAAACGAAGTAATGGCAGAAGAGAAAAAATTACATATAACACTTCATGTTTATGATACTGATATTGCAGTGAATGTAATACCGGAAGATGAGGAATTGTATCGTAATGCTGCAAGACTTATTACTGAAACAGTAAATACATATGCAAATCTTTTCAAAGGTAAGAAAAGCGACAAGGACTTATTGTATATGGCTCTGATAGATATTTCGCTTAGATTTCAGAGAGAATCTAAACGTAACGATACAGCACCGTTCAGTGATATTCTCGGCAAGATTACTTCGGAAATAGAAGAAGCTTTAAAATAAAGAGAATATTAATAAATTAAATAATATGATTGTTACAATAATTATTGCAGCTGTTGCACTTATAATCGGTGGAATAGCAGGATACATAATTTTCCGATATATAATAAAAGGGAAATACAACGAGATAATGAACTCGGCAAATAAAGAAGCCGATGTAATAAAAGAGAAAAAACTGCTTGAAGTTAAGGAGAAATTCCTAAATAAAAAAGCAGAATTGGAAAAAGAAGTACAAGCTCGCAATCAGAAAATACAACAAAGTGAGAACCGTCTAAAACAACGTGAAATCTCATTAAATCAGCGTCAGGAAGAATTAGGACGACGCAAACAAGAAGTCGATCAGCAGCAAACAAGAATCGACAACGAAAAGAAAATGCTACAAGTAAAGCAAGTAGAGCTTGAAAAGATGCAGATACAAGAGCGTGAAAAACTTGAAGAATTGTCGGGACTAAGTGCAGAAGAAGCAAAGCAACGTCTTGTTGACAGTCTGAAAGACGAAGCCAAAATGGATGCTGCAAGCTATGTAAATGAAATTATGGATGAGGCTAAACTGAATGCGAATGCGCAGGCTAAGAAGATTGTAATACAGACAATACAGCGAGTAGCTACCGAAACTGCAATTGAAAATTCAGTGAGTGTATTCCATATTGAGAATGATGAAGTAAAAGGACGAATAATAGGACGCGAGGGAAGAAACATACGAGCACTTGAAGCTGCAACCGGTGTTGAGATTGTTGTTGACGATACTCCGGAAGCTATTGTGATATCTGCATTCGACCCAATAAGGCGCGAAGTATGTCGTTTGGCACTTCATCAGCTTGTTGCTGATGGACGAATACATCCTGCGAGAATAGAGGAGGTTGTTGCAAAGGTTAAGAAACAGCTTGAAAATGAAGTAATAGAAACAGGTAAACGTACAACAATAGATCTTGGAATACACGGATTGCACCCGGAACTCGTAAGAATTGTAGGTAAGATGAAGTATCGTTCTTCTTATGGACAGAACCTGCTTCAACATGCGAGAGAAACTGCAAATCTTTGTGCGGTAATGGCTGCGGAGTTAGGATTGAACCCAAAGAAAGCGAAACGAGCAGGCTTGTTGCATGATATTGGTAAAGTGCCTGATGAAGAAAGTGAACTGCCACATGCCCTTTATGGTGCTAAGATAGCAGAGAAATATAAAGAGAAACCCGATATTGTGAATGCAATCGGCGCTCACCATGATGAGATAGAGATGAATACTTTGTTAGCTCCTATCGTTCAGGTGTGCGATGCTATATCAGGTGCACGTCCCGGAGCGCGTAGAGAAATTGTTGAAGCATATATAAAACGCCTTAACGATCTTGAAGCGATTGCAATGAGTTATCCCGGCGTTACAAAAACGTATGCAATACAGGCAGGTAGAGAATTGCGTGTGATTGTGGGTGCAGACAAGATGGATGATAAAGATACCGAATCTTTATCAGGTGAGATTGCAACAAAGATACAAAACGAAATGACTTATCCCGGACAAGTTAAGATAACCGTTATAAGGGAAACAAGATCGGTTGCGTATGCTAAATAGAATATCAATTTCGATTAAATTGATAAAAGGGGGTGATAGAAATGTCACCCCCTTTTTATATTATTTGAAAATCATCTTATAAAAATAATCTCGTTTTTGTATTTTTTAATAAGATTTTAAACTTACGTAAGTTAGATGAAAGCAGTTTGATGTATATAATTAACCTTATTTACCTATATAATCAATATCTGTTTTAAGACCTTTATTCAACACGTAAATGAGGGTTTACAATAAAGCACTATAAAACCGCTCGGTGATATTTATCAAGATAAGGTATAGAACACAATTGTATCCTGCTTAAAAATCAGTCGACTAATTTTCAAAATTAGTCGACTGATTTTTTGTGTTCTGACGACTGATTTTTTATATTTCCCATATCATCATGTGCAACATCCCGACAGTAATGTTTGTTTACATTGAAGTGCAGAAGCTGCCATTTAAATAAGAACCGATTAAATTGGATGTGTACTGCTGTATTTTTGCACCAAACAATACGGTGAAAGAATAAAGTATAGGAGAAATCCTTTAAACGATAAAAATGGAGTAATAAAAAATATATCTATTCATAAAATTATCGTACGGGGTAATAGCGTCAAAATCACATTATTATGTAAAAAGTCGTGTTCCTATTAAATTAGCGAGCCATACCAATGCGAAAAACATAAAAATTATAGCTGCGATAATTAAGAAAATGATTATTGCTGTCTGCAATGCTTTCTTATTTACCTCGCGAATAATATCTTTATCATCGTTAATGAAACCGTCTATAAGTGACATGTTTCTTACGTTAGACTTGTGGAAGAAGTCTATCATGTCCCCCACATAAAAAGGAATAAGCCCTAATAAGATATCTCGTAAAGTGTTGTTTATTATTGCAAGCGTCAATGGTATAGAGCGAAGGCGGAAGAAACAGAAATATGCGTGTACAATGGAAAATAATGCTGATACGGCGTCGCCTATACCACCGGGTATAAATCCGATTATTGCATCGATATAGTACTTGTCGGAATAACGTGTAATATTTTGCATTACTTTGTATATGGAATCTTCTTTGAGTTTCAGCGTTCTTTCGTTCTTTTTGTTCATTTAAGTCGTGTATTTGTTTTTATTGGTTTCTCACACCATACAATCATTGTTCCTTATTTTCGTTGACAGCCTTTATATTTCTCATAAGTCCGTTATATTTAGCCCTCTTCACGGCACTGCCTTTGAACAAACTTCTATATTCATCCTCTGTCAAGTTATGCCATTTTTCCTTTGTCATGTTTAAAAGTTCTTCTTTCGGTTGAAGTTCCGGCTCTCTATTTGGTATGGCTTTATTGTTCCAAGGACAAGCCGCGAGACATTTGTCGCAACCGTAGATCGAATTATCTATTTTCCTTTTGGCTATATCGGAAAGTTCTCCTTTGTTCTCAATAGTTTGATAGGAAAGGCAAAGACTTGCATCAAAAGTATTCTGTTTGTCACTCAACGCACCGGAAGGACATGCTTCTATGCATCTGTGACAATTTCCGCAACGATTATTTTGAGCAGTATCATAGTCAAGTTCAATATCCACAAAAAGTTCTCCGAGATAAAACATACTGCCTGCATTTGGTATTATCAGTTGATGATTTTTACCTATCCAGCCCAAACCTGCTTTCACTGCCCAATATCTTTCAAGCACCGGTGCAGTGTCGCAGAATATTCTGCATCGTATCTTATCCTTGTCGTATGCATCCGTTTTCTGCTCATCATGTGACAATGCGTTAACGAAACCGAGTTTATACGCCAGACTATTGAGCTTCTTTTTCATTATGTCGTGATAGTCCATCCCATACGCATACACTGCGAGTTGATATTCGTCTTCGGGTATCCGTTTTGCAGGAGCGTAATTCAACGCCACGCTTATGATGCTCTTTACACCGTCCATGAGGAGCAACGGATTAAGTCTTTTTTCCGTATAGCTATTCATATATCCCATGTCTGCGTGTTTTCCCCTGTCCAACCACATGTTCAGATGCTCTGCATTGATATTGTCCACCGGTTCGGCTTTCGCTATGCCACAAGCAAAAAAGCCGAGACGCAGAGCCTCAGCTTTTATTTCATTCGAAAGTCTTGAATTCATATCCTTGTTCTTTCAGCCATTTAATAGACTCCGGAAGTGCGTAGCGCAGTTTGTTAATGCTCCTTAGAGAATCATGGAAAGTTATTATAGAGCCGTTTCTTGCATACTTCTTAACGTTGTTGAATACATCTTCCGCAGTCATCCATTTAGAATAGTCTCTTGTCACAAGATCCCACATTATTATACGATATGTTCTGCTGAGCCAGAAATATTCACTGAATCGCATCCATCCGTGTGGTGGTCTGAAAAGATGAGAGTGTATAAGTTCGTTTGCTTTTTGAGTGTTTATCACGTAAGTTGCAGTCCAATGCTTGAATGCGCCGAGATGATTAAACGTGTGGTTTCCTACCTGATGCCCTCGTTCAACTATTTGATTGTACAAGTCATGATGTTTCAAAACATTCTCACCAACCATAAAGAAACAAGTGTTAAGCAGATAGTACTTACTCAAT
>CALGRN010000300.1 GCA_937880835.1 uncultured Prevotella sp.
GGATGCAGAACATACGCAGGCTTATGGAGGCACGACTTATCTGCTTTCCGCTGCGATTGGCGGCAACATGAAACCTGCCGACTATGGTCTTAAAGGCGATGGATGGGGCGGATTGCGAGTTACACCGCAGTTTGTTGACAAGTTCAGCGGCTCTGATATACGTGCAACGTTCTTCACCGACGGTCAGAATAAAGAAATAGAATCTATCTCTACCTTTACTGAGGGATATGCATTCCCTAAGTTCACCAACTTGAAAGCAGACGGTTCGACTGTTGATGCTTCTTTCTGTTCAGCCGATTTCCCGGTGTTCCGTCTTGCGGATATATATCTTATGCTTGCAGAATGTCAGATTAAAGGTGCTAACGTGAATGTAAACGGACACGACGGAGTGGGGTATATGAATCAAATCAGAAATCGTGCGGGACTTACAGCGTTGGATAATGTGACAGATAAAAACATTCTTGACGAGCGTTCACGAGAGCTTGCTTGGGAGTGTCATCGCCGTTCCGATTTGGTTAGATTCGGCAAATTGACCACAATAGATTATCTTTGGGCTTGGAAAGGTGACGCAAAGAACGGTACAAGTGTTGATGAACATTTCAACCTTTATCCTATTCCTTCCTCCGACATAGTATCTAACACTAACCTGAAACAGAATGACGGATATAAATAAAACCGTTGAGAATAATAAAAGAACAACAATTATGAAAGCAAGAATAATAACAAGCGGACTGATGATGGCAGCTGCAATGTTTCTCGCAAGCTGTTATAGCGATCGTGATTACAATCCTTCGATAGAGGAAATTCCGCAGACTTTCAAGCTTAATACGCCGGCTTATGCCGAACAAATAACAGACTTGAAGCAGAGCAGTGAATTGCGCTTCACATGGAGTCAGCCTGATTATGGCTTCCCTGCTGCTGTGAAATACAATTTGCAAGTGTCTCTTACGGGAGAATATAATGAAGAAGTTAAGGATGAGAAAGGCGAAGTTCTGACACCTGCCACTTATAAAACTCTTGAAGGTACTTACACTAAGGTACAAGCTGATGTGAGCGCTTCAAACCTGAACGAGTGCATCGCACAGCTTTCGGAATGGGAAGACGAGTCATCCGTTGGTGATGAGCCTGTAAAGATTTATGTGCGTTGCGTGTCGGTATTGGCTGATGAATCTTACAGAGTTATTTCTAATTCTGTTGCGCTCAACGTACTTCCTTATTATATAAATGTGACGCCTCCGGGTCCTGCAACATTCTTTATAACGGGCGATGCAGTAGCAGGTTGGATGTCGGGAGACGGCACTTACGGAGCAAACACTGTTCCTTTGGATGAGATAGCAGAGTATTCTTACAATGCTACTACCGGTGCGGGAGACTTCCAAGTTACTGTTTATCTGCTTGCAGGTAAAGGATTCAAGCTCGTTGGAAGCGTTGCAAGCTGGGATGTTCAGATAGGAAGTGCAGCCGAGAACATGGAACTGGTATATAACGAAGGCGCAAGCAAGAATATATTTGTGCCGGAAGACGGTTTCTACACCATAAAGCTTTCTAATAAAGATGGTAACAATGCCGTGAAAGCATCTATCGAGAAAGCTGCTGCCGATTTCACTGAATCGAAGATTTACAGCAATGTTTACTTCACCGGTTTAAATAACGATTGGACTACTCTCATTGAGATGACACCTTGTTTCACAAACGGTCATAACCACATTTGGTTCGGTATTGTGGATGCAACGGCAGGAAACACGGAGATGAAGTTCCTCGAAGGCGTTAAAGATGGAGCATGGCTCGACAACTGGGGTGCTGCTGACTTCCCCTACGGATTTGCCGATAAGGGCGAGAACATAAAGGTGAAGAAAGGCAAATATGCCGTTTATTTCAACGACTTGTCGAAGAACTATCAGTTTATGCCTATAAAATAACATTAAAAACAAACGGAAGTGTGTCGGAAATGCGCATTATATGTCCGGTCTGAAAATATAACAACGTATTTCAGACAGGGCAGAACACTCCTCTCGGAATGATATTGTGACATGCTGACACACCGTAATATAAAAAGGATAAAATCATGAAGAAAGTAGTATTAAGTTCATTGCTTATGGCTGTGACGATGCTGACATCCTGCGACGGCGACTACGGTTGGGATGCTCAACCGCAAACTTCGTCCGAAGAAACAATGCAGACTGTGGCTTTCGGTGACGGCTCGGTGACCGAAGTTCCAACGATAAATCTGGGCGAGATAAAGACAGAACTCGTAAAGGTATGCGACATCAAAGCCATTGAAATATCTGATCCGGAGGCTTCGCTTAAAGGATATACCATATATCTCGGTCCTGATTTCAAGACATCTTACGAGCTTTCAAAGGACGGAAGTATGAACAGGGCAGAGCTTGCTTCCGTTGTAGAGGCTCTCTACGGAAAGCGTCCGGTAGAACGAACGATAGAAGCTTATATACGCGGATATGTA
>CALGRN010000301.1 GCA_937880835.1 uncultured Prevotella sp.
AACATTATAACGGCATAAAGCAATGATACCGTTGCGATTGCCGTTTCTATCAGGAACAAGTTACGATAGCCGAAAGCGTCGGCAAAGTTTCCTGCCAACAGTGCCATGATCATTCCACTTAGGTGTGTTATTACGGTCTGTACGGTGAAGTCTGTTCCTTCTCTTCCTTTCCTGACGCTGTTCATTGAAGAGGTGTAAACGGTCATGGTGGCAACTCCGTAGCTGCTCCACAACAGTATTACGCCTATGCAGACAAGGGTGAGTGACGGTGATTTGTGGGACAGAAAGAGGAAATAGAGCGTTACTGCCAATGTGAACAGAGCAAACAGTATGCGTGCTTTGTAGATGCCTGTTTTCTTTACCAAGAAGCCCGCACCAAACGAAGCGGCGAATGCGAAGCCTGTTCCCAAGATACCACTCATGAACCCTATCTCTTTCATATTGTATCCCATATCTACCAGATAGGGTCGCAATACGGACAGAATGCCTATGAGTCCGGCGTAGTAAAGCATGAGAAAGCCTATCTGCCGCCAAATACTTTTACGGGCGAAGAACCACATAAAGTCGGCAATCTTTGCTCTCTGACGCTTGTCTTTCTGTTCGATGCTGATATTGTTGTTAAGAGTCAGCGGCAGCAGAGATACTGCCACGAATGCGGCAAGACATGTAAGCACAACCTGCCAGCCGTAGTGATGGAGAACCATTATAAGAATACCGCCGCCTACGAGCGTTCCGCCGAAGCTGCCCATAGACTGCATGCTGTTCACCATACTTTTGTCGCGCTTGCGGAACACCAACACTGCGAGTGCATCGGTGGCAATGTCTTGCGTGGCAGAAGCGGTGGTAGCCACGATTATGAGCGACAATATAAGATAAATGTCGGATGATATTTCCAGCATGCCGGCTGTCAGAAGGGCTGCCGCATACATCAGTTCGGATGAAATGATGAAGCGTTTGTAATGGTTCATCGTAAGACAATGACGATCGACAAGCGGCGCCCAGAGAAACTTTAATATCCACGGAAGCTTTACAAGTTGCATCAATGCGATGGATGACAACGTGAAATTGTTCTCTCGCATGAGCACCTGCAACGCCGTTGAAATAAAACTAAGCGGAACAGTCTGTGCCATATACAGGCAGAAGAAAGTGCCGAGCGTAAGTGTGTTTCCGTTTATGCGGTTTGCTTGTTCCATATTATTCTGGCTCATAATCGTGCGCAAAATTAATAAATTTCCGTTGCTTTCCGCATCCTATTTTATAATGATTTTTATTGAATTTGCATTATATGCGGCAACGGATTGTCTTCTTTGGCATTCCGTTATAACGTAACACAGTACATCTAACAAGCAGAATACTGCTGAATAAAGCAAGTAGGAATTTGACATGTCAGAAAAATAATTTTGCAGTTGCAGAAACAATACATTGCGGAAACAAAAGTATGGAATAAGGAAGTATTATCGTAACGCGGAGCAGATGAATTACACTTAGAATGAGGTGGCTTATATATTCCGAAAGTTATTGATTGGCAGGTTGTCAGGACACATTGCACAACATAACAACAGACATAATAAACACTCCGAAAATCTGTTTCGTATAAAGCTGAAAATCAACACTTTAATAAAGATATTTTAAAAGCTATCCTTTTGCATCCCGAAAGGATAACTTTCAGCATGCAAAAGGATAGCTTTTGAGGTGCAAGACAATAACTTTTGAGATGCGCCTTGTAAACAGATAGTCTCAAACTACGTTAATCCGTATTAGTAAAACTCACGTAGTTTGATAATTTAAAGTTGCAAAAGCGTCTCGCTATTCACTGAATTATATAACGAATTACGCTTCGTAAAATTCATCTCATGTTATCGCAACATATCGTCATACGCTTTCTATAAGCACAGTGGCGTATGCAGAAATGCCTTCTTCTCTGCCTGCGAAACCAAGCTTTTCGCTTGTTGTCGCTTTTATTGAAATATTGTCTTTGTCGGTATTCATTATTCCGGCAAGACATTCTTTCATTGCATCTATGTGCGGATTGAGTTTCGGACGCTCTGCGCATACGGTGGCATCGACGTTTCCAAGACGGTATCCCTTGCCGCCAATGAGTGACATC
>CALGRN010000302.1 GCA_937880835.1 uncultured Prevotella sp.
ATAGCTTTTGCTTTATGAAACAATAACTTTCAGAGTGCAAAAGGATAACTTTTGCGATGCTGTTTGTGAACCGCATGAAATCAGTTGATTATTAATTGGCAAGTAATATTCATATTTTATATAATAAGATATGAATATAAATCTCATAATTAACGCAGTCTTTGTAAAAAAAATACCTGTGAATTAAAAAAAACTTTTATTTATTTTGGAGTTCGATATTTATTTGTACCTTTGCGACCAAAATTAAAAAGAGAGTTTTAAATAATTAATAAATTTATAAAATCAGATTATGAGAAAATTATTACTTTTACAATTCCTTGTAATGTTTGCATTAACTTCTTATGCACAAGAAATCATTTTAGAAACTCCTGCCGGTACTCTTAAAACATATAATAGAGTAGGAAAAACTTACAATATCAAGACCGGTGAAACAGAAGACATGGTTGCTAAAACGATGAATGTAGTATATGCAGAAGATAACAAAACAGTTTATATTCAAGATCCGGTATCAGGTGTTCTTACCGGTGCATGGATAAAAGGAACTATAAATGGAACAACCATTACCGTTCCTACGGGACAATCAGTTTATTATATGGCTGAGTATAATATGTATTTGAAAGTGTGTATCATGAACAAAGTTCCTGATGGCAAATTGGATTTCTTTGTAGATGAAACAGTGGAAAATTATACTTATACCATAGACGGAGACAATTTGAAGTTGAATAATACAAGTACCGACGGCTCAATAATATTGGGAATAGCCGGCGAAATACCGGGAATCAGTGTCGCATGGGGTGGTACCGGTGACTTCGACGTAGTTTATACGCCTCTTGAAGAAGTAGCTACCACTATGCCGGAAGGAGTAACTCCGACAGACTATAATATGACTGCAAGCAACGGAGATAGTAATTTTGATGGTGTAGTAAAGGTTGCGCGCGTTGGCAACGACGTATATTTTCAAGGTGTTTATACCTTGTTTCCACAGGGTGTAATAAAAGGTACGATTGACGATAAAGGTATTGTAACTTTCAAGAAAGGTCAATTCATGGGTACGGTTTTTGTATTCCAGATGTACTTGGTAGGAAGTATGGAAAATCTGACAGGAGACTATGACAAGAAAAATATTACTGACGTAGTGTTCAAATATGATGAAACTGCTAATCGTTATGAGCTTCAAACGCCTTCAATGATATTTAATGACAACGCTGAAACATTGTCACCATTAGACTTCTATACAAGCTGCGTGTTGACTAATGAGACTTCAAATGTGATTGCACCGGAAACAGAACGTCCTTCTAAAATAAGCTATTATGATTTGAGCGGACGTGAGATTTCAAAACCAAATTCAGGCGTAGTAATACGTAAGATAGAGTTTGATAACGGCAAGGTTGAGACTTCTAAGATAGTAATTAAATAATTACCTTTCAGCATTTTCCTTATAGACTGTTTCGATATTATTAAAATCAGGTAATAGTTCTTGCGGGAATTTGTTTGATATGAAACCTTATTTTGGCAGGTGTCTTATTGTAAGATACCTGCTTTTTTGTATTTCTGTTATTTCATATTTTATGAAATTGTACGCCTTATATTTGTTTTGTAAATTCAGAACGGATACAACTGTTATTCGTTATGTCGAAAATAATAATTTTAAATTGCCGACACAAGGTATAAATCAACCTTGTATCGGCAATCTTTTCATTAAATATAGTGTTCTTTTTATTAAGGTTCTTTATTTCCTTCGGTATCATCTCACGATTATTTTTGACGTATTAGAGCCGTTACGTTTGATATAGATACCTTTATGAAGTTCGGAAGCGTTGACGCGTTTTCCTGACAAATCGTAGTAGAAAATATTTCCTTCTTCCGTTGTAACGCTGTCTATTCCGGTTGATTCTTCTAATGCTTCGGCTGCATTTTCAATGATTCCGGTCTTGATATTGATAAGAAGCGTTACTATACGTACATTCTCTTTCTTGTCAACTGACTTCGGAAGAGTAAGATTATAAACGTGATTGTATCTCTCTCCTGCAACTATTTGAGAAGGAACGCTTTCCTGTTGTCCGTAAGCAGAAGGCTGAATGTCTCTCGCAACATCGTTATATATCATGGAAACAGACTCTGGTTTGTCTTCCCAACCGCCCATTTTACCATTTCCTCCACCTGCATAATAGTTTGATTGGGTATAAGGTCCGACTTTATCTTCCAACACAACGTAAGCTATACGGTATCGGGGAGCATTGAAATCGTATGCAAATCTTGTCACTGTTGAAACCTTAATAGTTCCGTCTTCGTTCTCAGTGCGTGTGGCTTTTATGTCTGCATTACATTCGGCAACTTCTCTTTTCCAAGCATATTCAAGTCGTCCCGGACTTATTGCACTTTCATAATATGTATCTCTGTCTATCTTGCAAGACGGTGCAGACGTCAGATCTTTCAATATGGAAGAATAGTTTCCGCTTACAGCCATAGCATCGCTGGTATGCATGGCTATACCTATAAAGCTGTCAGGATATTTTTCTTCCATCACTTCAAATGCCACAATACCTCTCGGACACCACCCGCACCATGTTCCTGTACGTTTCTCTACGACCATAGTACGTTGATAAGCCATGCCTTGATATAACGTAATGACATCGAAATCAACTGTCGAATTGTCATCATAAATATCACTTACGCCATTTACTTTCTCAGCTTTCAGATTGAAATTATTTAACTGTGCATTCTTAATTCCGGGTATCTTGAACGTGAAACTCTCTTGTTTCCCTGATTCAAGATTAGTTGTTTTCTCATAAGTACCGGTAGTTCCGTCTCCATTAGTCCATCTAAGCACATAAGAAGTTACAGGTTTTTGTCTTACATTTGTAACCGATCCCGATATTTTTATATCTTCTCCTGCATTAACGTTTTCAGGGAATTCTATATCTGAAAGTTTAATATCGTTCTCCTGTATGTCCGTTCCTTGACCTTCCATTATAATGCGCATGTGCTTTTTAGGAAAACGTTCATTGACTCGGGAATATTGCAAATCGTTGCCGTTGCCGGTATTTTTCAAACTTCTTGTTACATTTTTGCCGGATGTGCATACCGTTGCCGAAATTCCATTCTGATTTTCTACGCTTTCAATTTGTTCTGTCGGCAGATACTCTTCCTTTTGTGCATATGCGCTTGACGTTAGAAACAGACACATTGCAACACAAAATAAATAACGTGATTTTCTTCTCATTTCTTTTTAATTTAATTAACAATCGGTTCTATTCATATAAAAGCAGAGCAAGCTCCGCCATGTTTTCATTTATTATTTACCATACGAATGTATTTCCAAATGGCAGAAAAAACGAATTACATTACGTTTTAAAAAATTTCCTCAGCTGCAAATATAACAAATTATATTCAAAAAAACAAAAAAAGATATTTTTCTTTTCAAACACGTAATTAAAACAAAACATATCATATGACCGAAACTCTCAATAGATTTAAGTATAATCGTTCAAACTATACATACTATCAATTAGTATAAAACATGATTACGTTTTGTCGGAAAGAATATAATTATCTTTTAATGTTCTGATAATCGGTGCATTAAATGTCGGTTAAGAATATTAATGATTTACTTGATTTTATGACAATCGAAATAGAATGTATTGCATATAAGTTTCGTACAGACAGAGCGTCTGTCCCTACATATTGATTGCTCGTATGTATGCATCCTATGCGTGCCCGTATCGCTTTATGCGTCTGCATCTATAACAATTTATGTATAAGATTATTGCTTTGGGACAAGCATTGGATATAATTCGTCGAACTCGTCTTATCTTACAAAAAATAAAAAGAATTGTCTTGCATTTCAAAAGTTATCCTTTTGCACGGCAATAGTTATTGTTTTGCATTGCAAAAGGATAACTTTCAGAGAGCAAAAGGATAGCTTTCGCAACGCTGTTTGCAACGTCCTGATTATCAAAAAGTTGCGAAAGGCAATAAGAAAGAATGACAATTGATGTGTATGACATGTTTCATTGATGTCTAAAATGAGATGTACGAGTATGAAAAAGATGTTGGCTGTGGCTTTTTATCAGTTTTTTTGATTACTTTTGCAATTAAAATATTTACTCTTATATGGCAACACACAACGATTTGGGGCATTGGGGAGAGGATGTGGCAGCGCGCTATCTGGAAAGCAAAGGCTATTACATTCGCCACAGAGACTGGAAATATGGCAGGCGCGATTTGGATATAGTGGCAATCGATGAGATGCAGACTACCATCGTGATAGCAGAGGTTAAGACTCGCAGAAATGCGGATTTCATTGAGCCGGAGCAGGCAGTGACACCAGAGAAAATGCAAAATCTGATGATTGCTGCAAATGCTTATGTTAAGCAGCACAACGTTGTTGAAGATGTAAGATTTGATATAATATCGGTCATAGGGACAAACGATGATGATGTGAAAATAAATCATATTGAAGACGCTTTCATTCCATAAGTGTGATATGATATGAGGAAAAGAATTATAAGAATAGGAGAGGCAGACTCTACAAACAGCTATCTGCGCAGATATAAGCAAGGTAAAGACGAGGAAATGACTGTCGTTATTGCCGACTTTCAGACAGGTGGCAGAGGGCAGGGCTGCAACAAATGGGAGAGCGAACGAGGCAGAAACCTGCTGTTTTCAATTCTTCTGCATCCTCACGGAGTGCCCGTAAACCGTCAGTTTATTATCTCTGAGGCAGTGGCTCTGGCTGTTTCAGACACTCTGAGAAGTTATTCCGACGGAATAAAGGTGAAATGGCCTAACGACATATATCATAATGACCGCAAGATATGCGGTATTCTCATAGAGAGCAACGTGTCTTCAAAAGGAATAGAAAACTGCATAATAGGCGTTGGGATAAACATTAATCAGCGTGAATTTAACAGCGATGCCCCTAATCCCGTTTCGCTTTTCAATATCATAGGAAGCGAAACTTCGCTGGATGAAGTGGCAGACAGGGTGCTGAGAAAGTTTGAACAGCGCATCGCGGAGATAGAAAATAACAGTTGGGACAAAATAAGAAACGACTATATGGAGTCACTCTACCGCAGAGAAGGTTTTCATACTTATCGTGACGGGAATGGAATATTCGATGCCGAAATAATCAATGTGGAAGATGACGGGCATATCACGATGCGCGACAGTTGCGGAAATGAACGAAGATATGCTTTCAAAGAAGTGGAGTTTATATTGCAGTCAGATTGATTTAAAGCATATTGCTCGTTGGCATATCTATTTATATGAATAAGAACAAGGATAAAAAACAATGAAAGATATTATACGTACAAGAAGAAATAAATATAAAATGTCCTGCTGAGAAAACAGATAAGGATGTTTTCGTATAATGTTACGGATTACTGAAATTTAAAAAAATTACATATATGGCAAAGTATAACAGAATTCTTTTGAAGCTCAGCGGAGAGAGTTTGATGGGCAAACAGAGTTTCGGAATAGACTCCGACAGGCTGAACGACTATGCACAGCAAATAAAGCAGGTGCATGAAATGGGCGTGCAGATAGGCATCGTGATAGGCGGAGGAAATATTTTCAGAGGGCTTAGCGGTGCAAACAAAGGCTTCGACAGAGTAAAAGGCGACCAGATGGGAATGTGCGCTACGGTAATCAATTCGCTTGCTTTGAGTTCCGCACTCGGTGCAATCGGCGTAAAGACAAAGGTGCTTACGGCAATAAGAATGGAACCGATAGGCGAGTTTTACAGCAAGTGGAAGGCGATAGAAGCAATGGAGGCAGGATATGTATGCATATTTTCGGCAGGCACAGGTTCTCCGTATTTCACCACCGATACGGGTTCTTCGCTTCGCGGAATAGAAATAGAAGCCGACGTAATGTTGAAAGGAACACGAGTTGACGGAATATATACTGCCGACCCGGAGAAAGACCCTGATGCGAAAAAATTCAACGAAATAACTTACGATGAGATTTATATGCGAGGATTGAAGGTAATGGATCTGACGGCAACCACAATGTGCAAGGAAAACAATCTGCCCATATATGTGTTCAACATGGATGTGGTAGGCAACTTGAAAAAGGTTATGGAAGGCGAGGAAATAGGAACTCTCGTACATAATTGAGAACGATTATGCATGAAATGTTAAAGGCAGATAAGATGTAATAAATCGGAACATCTTATCTGCCTTTATCGCTTATAGGATAATGTTTTTATTTCGTTTCTTCGTAATCTACATATTCTCCTTCATTCTGAGGTATAATCTTCTTGTTTGTTTTATGAGGATTTCTGTTGTCTATTATAGTTTGTTCGTCGGTATCTTTTCTTCTTTCGGTATTGTCTTTCTGAAATCCTTTCATAGTATTTCGTATCTTCATGACAAAAGAAGAAGCAATCCATATAACTATAACTGCCGCTATGATAAAAAATAAAAAAATAAATTTTAATAACGCCATAATCATATCATACGTTTATTCTTATATTCTATAAAAACCGAAAGCATAACATAAGCAGCTATTATCAATGAAAAACCGCCTATTCCGAAGAGTTTAAGCACAGGAATACAGAATATGATGAAACCGTATTTGACTTCATTTCCTTTCCAACTCCATTGCTTGAATTTGAGCGCAAACATATGAATTTCCGACACAAGAAGCCAACTGCTGATGCAAATCATAGCCAACAGAACTATCAGCATCCATTTACCGCTTTCTATAATCTCTGCTCCTCCAACAATCAAAGAACCCCAAAACAAGGCATTCGCAGGAGTAGGAAGTCCTATGAATGATGTAGTCTGTCGTTCATCGAGATTGAACTTCGCAAGACGTAAAGCCGAAAAAGCCGTCATCACGTATGCAAAGAACGGCAGAATATCCCTAAACGATTCAATAAAAACCGGATAGTCCATTATTCTTAATTCATAAAAAACAATAGTGGAAGGTGCTATTCCAAATGTAATAACATCAGCAAGCGAATCGAGTTCTTTACCTATCGGTGAGGAAACGCCAAGTAAACGTGCGCTCATACCGTCGAAGAAATCGAACACTGCACCTATTATTATAAACATAAGGGCAGTGTCCAGCTTTCCGCTAAAAGCAAAAGCAGTTGCCACGCATCCTGAAATGAGGTTGAAGCAAGTAATGGTATTTGGAATATGTTTTCTGATCATTTCAGTTCTTTATATGAACATCGGATTATCTAAGTTTTGCTATTATGGTCTGATCTCCTGTTGTCGCTTGTCCCATCTTTACACAAACTTCTGTTCCAACGGGCAGATAAACATCTACTCTCGAACCGAATTTAATGAAACCAAGATGCTCATCGATATAGCATTCTTCTCCTTCTTTGGCATAAGTTACGATGCGTCTTGCCATTGCACCTGCTATCTGTCGGCACAGTATTTCTGTTCCCTCAGGTGTTTCAATCATAATATCGGCATGCTCGTTTTCTTCACTTGCTTTCGGAAGCCATGCTTTATGGAAATTACCATCAAAGTGTTTGACGAACTTAACCTTTCCATCAACGGGAAACCAGTTGGCATGTACATTGAAAAGACTCATAAAGATGCTTATCATGAGACGCTTTTCATGGAAGTATTCGTTTTCTTCCACCTCTTCAATGACAACAATTCGTCCGTCAGCAGGGGCCACAACAATCTTCTCGGTATCTTCCTGACTGAAATAACGAATAGGACAACGGAAGAAGTTAAGGACAATACAATAAATCGTTCCGAATATGGTTACAAACGTCCAGAATGGTATCTTGCTGTCAAAAGAACGCCAAAGAATCACGCCCACCGCAATTATGACAAACAGACTATATAACAACGTGTCATTACCTTCACGGTGAATTCTGATTTTTTTCAGTTTTTTGATTTTATCGCCCATGCTTATTGATAGTTCAAAATTGTTTGCAAAGATAATCTTTTTTTAATTATTCAGCAAATTTTTAATATCATTCTTTTGGCTGTTTCAAGTTTAAACCGTAACTTTGAAGCTCGAATTTTAATAGTCTTTTTAACCGTTATTTCACAATAAATTCTCTATATGGAAGATTTCATACACCTTCACGTGCATACATATTACTCTATTCTTGACGGACAGTCACCGGTGCAACGGCTTATTGATAAAGCCATTGCGAATGGTATGCGTGGCATGGCTATAACCGATCATGGCGACATGTTCGGAATAAAAGAGTTCTACGATGCCTGCAAAAAGGTTAACAAGAAACTCAAATCGGAAGGAAAAGAACCTTTCAAACCTATTATAGGATGTGAGATGTATGTGGCAAGACGTCGCAAAGAGAATAAAGAAAAAGATACGGGAGACAAAAGCGGATATCATCTTATCGTGCTTGCGAAGAATTATAAAGGTTATAAAAACCTTATAAAACTTGTGTCCCGATCATGGATTGATGGTTTTTATTATCGTCCGAGAACTGACAGATACGACTTGGAAAAATATCACGAGGGACTTATTATATGTTCAGCGTGCATAGCAGGAGAAGTGCCTTCGAAGGTTTTGAAGGATGATATAGAAGGGGCACGTGAAGCCATTGAATGGTATAAAGGAATTTTCGGTGACGATTATTATCTCGAATTGCAACGTCATGAGGTTAAAGATCCGGATATAAGGGCAAACCGTGAGACGTTTCCTTTGCAGCAGAAAGCCAATAAAATACTCATACAGCTTGCGAAAGAATATGGAGTAAAGGTTGTGTGCACTAACGACTGCCACTTTGTTGACGAAGAAAATGCGGAAGCACATGATCATCTTTTATGTCTTTCTACAAACAAAGATTTGAATGATAAAACAAGAATGCTGTATTCAAAACAAGAATGGTTCAAGACAAAAGAGGAAATGAATGAGATATTCAGCGATATTCCGGAGGCAATGTCTAACACTCTTGAAATATTGGATAAAGTAGAAACATACAGCATAGATCATGATCCTATAATGCCATTTTTCCCAATTCCCAAAGATTTCGGAACGGAAGAAGAATGGAGAAATAAGTTCTCGGAGGAAGATTTATATAAAGAGTTCTGTTCGGATGAGAACGGAGAGAATCTGATGCCACACGAAGAAGGTGATAAGAAAATTGCACATCTTGGCGGATATGAAAAACTTTACCGTATAAAATTTGAAGCAGATTACCTCTCTTATCTTACTTATGAGAGGGCAAAGAAATTCTATGGTGATCCGATACCCGACGAAGTGGAAGAAAGAATAAGGTTCGAACTTCATATAATGAAAACGATGGGTTTCCCGGGATATTTCCTTATCGTGCAGGATTTTATCAATGCGGCACGCGATAAGCTTGGAGTTATGGTTGGACCGGGACGAGGTTCGGCTGCAGGTTCTGTTGCAGCGTATTGTCTCGGAATAACCAAAATCGACCCATTGAAATATGATTTGCTGTTCGAACGTTTCCTTAATCCCGACCGTATTTCGCTTCCAGATATTGATACGGACTTCGACGACGATGGAAGAGGAAAGGTTTTGCAGTGGGTTATGGATAAATACGGGCACGAGAACTGCGCTCATATCATCACTTACAGTACAATGGCGACAAAGAACTCAATTAAGGATGTTGCCAGAGTAGAAAAACTTCCGTTAGACAGAGCAAACGAACTATGCAAAGCAATACCGGAAAGACTGCCTGACGGTGAAAGTATGAACCTTACAAATGCCATAAAATACACCAGTGAACTTCGTGCAGCAGAAGTCTCTAAGCAAGAAAATGAACGTAATACTATAAAGTATGCCAAGATGCTTGAAGGCACAGTGCGAGGTACGGGTATTCATGCCTGCGGTTTTATAATATGCCGTGACCCGATAAGCGATTGGGTTCCGGTATCTACTGCTGATGATCCTGACTTCAAAGGGACAAAAGTTCCCGTGACACAATACGACGGACATGTCATCGAATCGACAGGACTTATCAAGATGGACTTTCTCGGTTTGAAGACACTTTCGGAGCTTAAAGAGGCTGTAAGGAATGTAAAAAGAACCAAAGGAATAGATGTTGACCTTGACAATATACCCAAAGATGATGCTTTGACATACAAACTTTATCAGGAAGGACGCACAATAGGCACATTCCAATTTGAGTCTCCGGGAATGCAGAAATATCTTCGTGAACTGCATCCGGAAGTATTTGAAGATTTGATAGCAATGAATGCGCTCTACCGTCCCGGTCCTATGGATTTCATTCCTTCTTTCGTGGCAAGGAAGCAGGGCACAGAGAAGATCACCTATGACCTGCCTGAGATGGAGGAGATCC
>CALGRN010000303.1 GCA_937880835.1 uncultured Prevotella sp.
TTGCAAGAATGTTTATGTTGTAAGACACTTCTATATGGCAGACCAATCAAATGTTCTGCAATATATGTTTGACTACAATTACAGATATAAAGATATTACAACAGGCATAAACAACAATACAACAATGTCTAATTTCTATACAGTAGTATCTAACAATGGTGAAAATGTATATATAAAAGGAGGTTTGAACAACTCGGAAGTTAAGGTTTATTCATTGGACGGAACTATCGTAAAGACTGCAAAAACAAATGCAAACGGAGAAGCTGTTCTGAACATAAACAATATGAAGAAAGGCGTTTATATTATAAATAACTATAACAACACTGTAAAAATTCGTCTATAAAAACAAATAAGACTGATTATAGCACAATATAGTAATTAGATTAAACATTTTACTAATGCAGTAGCAAAACTACTGCATTAGTTTTTTTATACAAGTCCAATATCGCTCGTATTTGCTTTTCGTAAAAGATATTCAACGTTATTTTGCCAAACATACGTTTTACTTTATAAATGCCGTTTTCGGACAGACAGAGCGTCTGTCCCTACATATTGGTTGCTCGTAGGGACACGTCCTGTGCGTGTCCGAATTTCTTTGCGTGTCTACGATTACTGCAATTAGCGTGCATGATTATTTCTTTCGGACGAACACTGTATGTAATCCGTTGAATGCTCGTTAAAAGGACGTATTTCAAAAGTTATTGTTTTGCCATGTAAAAGATATCCTTTTGCACCCTGAAAGTTATCCTTTTACATCGCAAAAGGATAACTTTCGGATTACAGATGCATTCGTCTTGCCATTAAGAGACTATGAAACAGGCGTGCAAGAGGTATGCGTTTGGTTTGCAAAACCACAAAAACAGCTCTGAAAAATCGAAACCAATCATTTTTCAGAGCTGTTTCCGTATATTTCAAATTCATAAAAACGCGGATATTTCCGACGTCTTCACGGAATGTACTTTCATTTTATTCAGAGAACGTAAGCCAGTCCCAGACGTATCTCGAACGTATTTGCCCTTACCGTATCGTAACACTTATATCTCGTATTTCTTATGAAATAAGAGCCCGACATCTCTACATTTATATTGTCTTTCAGATGTATTCCCAATATCGGATTGATAACCAGAAGCTCCGCATTGCCTTTATCTCCCTGCGCGTTCAGGTATATCGGGTCAGCCGTTTCAAGGTTTCCTCCTCCATATCCTTTCCATGTGAAAATGCGATAGTAGTCGGCTTTTATCACCAGATCTGCCCTTTTGCGAAACTGCATGAACGTTTGCACTTTCACACTGAATCCGCTTCCCATGTTGTAATCGCGTTCTGCCACGTTGTAATAATCGCTTTTAGTTCCTCCGAGCAATATGGCATCGAGGAAAATCCGCTGTTCGAGGCGTTCAAGACTACCTATGTTCAGAAACTTGTATATTATTCCGGGACCGAAAGCGGCAGCTTCCGATATGCGGTACGGCGTTATTCCGCTGCCGTCTTTCACAGGTTTAGAGTCGTAGTAGTTGAAATGCTGGAACATGCCGAACCTCATTTCCACATCTTTATTCGATAAAATGGGTGCTCCCCACAATCGTCCGAGAAGATGAATGGAATTGATCAGAGGCTGGTTTTTGCTCAATCCAAATGTCAGGTTAGCCATGAAATAATCGTAAGGTTTATTCTCTTCATCGTTGAAATGGTCTCCGTATTCCAGAAACAAATCTATATAAGGATTGTGTTCTCCGCGAAACAGTGCACCTTCATCGGCAAGATAGCGATCTCCTGCCGACATTATCATAGTTACAGGTATGCGCTCATAGTCGTGATAAAGATAGTTTCTGTCTCTTACTTTCCATGCATCGCCGTTCATGATACGGTTCATCCCGCGCATCGGGCATATGGCAAACGATGCCAATTCGCGCAGGAAACGTCGTATGCCCCTGCTCTTTTCGTTCAGTATCAGTGCAGATATACGGTTGCTTATCTCACCAATACATACTCCTCCGAAAGTTGTTGCAAGTAGGTCGTTGATAGCCGGCGGCTCTTTTTCTCCTGCAAATTCCCACATCAAACTGCCTCCGAAAGCATAAGGAAGAGATTCCCAAAAGTTGAAACCATTATTGCGTGCAGCGTTGAAATAAAGACTTCCGTGATATGGATGTGCAAAAAGATTGGTATTGAATTTGTCGTTATCCCACACAAAACCTTCTGTTATATTCCTTCCGATCCTTTCGAACGTGGTCTTTGCATATCCCTCTTTAAGCACAAAACGGTCGAAACAATGCACAAACACATTTATTCCCGTCACCTCTGCCGCTGCCTTCCAAGCATTTCTTTTCTGCCGTTCGGGAGCGTTGAAAGCATATTTCTCGAATGCGCTTAGAACCGTGTCGCTCTCCGTTCTGAAAATTCCTTTATTATATTCCGACTCGTATATGTATGTCGTATCTGCACTGACTACATCTGCTTCGGCAGCGAAAATGCCGTGAGACGATGATATCAGAAGCATAAGAAGCAATACGTATGTGTAGTTTTTCATCTTCTTGGATTTGCTATAAGGTTAAAGACTCTTTTTCTTAGTATTCCATTCATATCTTATCGTAAGTCCCGCTTCTGCCAAAAAACGGTTACGATATTTTTTCCAATGGTTGTAATAGTGGGTATCTCCGTATCCTATCGAGGTAAAAACTCCTAATATCCGGTTTATGCGAAAATCGGTGTTGAAACGCGCCTGCAATGAAAAAAGACGTTCGGGTTTCTCATTTGAATGTTTTACGAAAGTCTCTATGTGATAATATCCTATATCTCCGCTTATGCTCCAACGTTGAGAAAGGTCTATGTATTTTCCCAATCTGTAAAACAATGTGCCGGAAAATCTCTCGTCGAAACCCATGTAATACGTTCCCACACCTATTATATTATATGTGCTTTTGTTGCGGAAACGCATTCCGATGTTTATCTTGGAACTTGTTCCCGCAAACGACATGAAGTCTATTTTAGTGTCAGGATTGATGTTCACAAGTCCTATTTTCGTCGAAACAGTATCACGACTGTAATTCACTATGCCCACTTGTACGCCGCGCGCGTCAGACACACATACATTGATAGCTCCCAACTGGAAACCGCTAAGCGTATCGGCGAAATTGTAGGTTGACAGCTGCCACCCTCTCATGCGTGCTGCGCTGATGTTGGCGATTGCTGCTATCTGTACACCGCCTTTCACTCCCAACGCTATGTTTGTTATGCCGCTCAGCTGCAATCCGCTGAAAGGTTTAAGGCTGATATTGCAAAATCCCCCTATCTGCGCACCGTTCATGCTGCGCGCCATGTTTGAAACGCCTGCTATCTGCACACCTTTCGACACCCCTCTCACAGTGTTTATGAACCCCGATACCTGCAATCCTGCCATCTTGTTGTGAGTGTATGCCATCATGCCGCCAACGTTCAGTCCGCATGAATTATCTCTTACAATACTGCCTATGATGCCCGTTTGCAGCCCGTGAAGCGACATCGTGTTTGTCAGCAAGCCTATATTCATATAGCTTGAAGATACCGAATCGCCTTTCATTGCATTTATTCCAAATGCCGCATTAGGTATTTTTTCTATTCGGTTCAGTTCTTGTGCGCGTACTGAAACCAATGTTGAAAGTAACAGTAATGGCAAAATTATTTTTCGGTATTCCATGTCTTTCGGTAATAAGGTTATCGTTTCGTCTGCAAATATAATGTTTTTTATGAAATTAAGACTTTAATTATATCTTGTTTTTATTATATCAACAGAAACAATTATCGTTATGTTGCATATTGACAGACTTTTGAACAATACATTATTCCGGCACAAAAAGAATTGTATTTTATATTCCGCCCGTTCGTTGTTTGCATTTTGTAATGACATGTTTTATAACAATGCAGCAGAAATAATCAACACAAACAAATCATTATTAGTATAAAGCTGAAAATCAAGATGTTGCAAACCGCTTTTCAAAAGCTATTGTTTTGCACTGCGAAAGTTATCCTTTTGAGTCCTGAAAGTTATCCTTTTGGCATGCAAAACAATAGCTTTTGAAAAGCGGTTTTTATACTTACTTATACCTATACCGTGAAAAAGACATTCTTAAAGGATGAAATCGGGGTTTAAGTTTCCGTTCAGTTATCGGACTGTTTGTTTTATTTCATTGTCGTAAGACAATCCGTCTGCCCTCCTTTTTCTTTTATAAAATCTATCAACGACTTGAATGTCGGGTTATGACTCAATATTTTCTCGTTGCCCGTTATAATCAGCTGTTTCCGCGAGCGCGTTATTGCCACGTTCAGTTTTCGGTCTATCGTCCGGTTATCCTCCATGAAACAGTTACTCGTAAGGAAATCGAGTTGATAACGGTTTTGCACTGTGAACGAGTAGATTATAACATCGCGCTGCGAACCCTGATAGCGTTCCACCGTGTCTATTGATATGTCGCAGAGCGCGGGAATGCCGAGCTTCTCTATCTCCTTGCGTATCATTGCAATCTGATTGCGATAAGGAACTATCACACCAACCGTTTTACGAGCATCGAAAGTATGCCCTGATAAATTGTGGATATTGAGCAACAGTTCTGCCACAATGCGTGCCTCGTCTGTGTTAACCTTTTCCGACATGCCCTTCTTTCGGCAGAACTGCGACGGAACGAATACCAAACGATGAGCGCATAAGTGTGTCGCGAGTGGCGTAAGTGCATCAGTAACATCGGGATATATGAATGTTTCGGTCTGGTGAGGGAGTGGGACAGGTTCTATCTTTTCATTTAAATAAAACTGTCGGTTGGCAAATTCCGCTATATCGGGATGCATCCTTCCCTGTGTGCGAAGAATACCGATGAAATCTTTTCTGCCTGCTTTTTGCTCGATATTGAAAAGACGTTCAAAGAGCGAATTGCGACAGTTGTCGAGACAAATATCTTTAAGCAGCTTGCTGTTTACAGCCGAGTCTCGTTCGCTTTGCTGCACAACGGCAGGCAACTGTTTGTAATCTCCTATGAGAATGAATTTGTCTATACTGTTTTCGGCAGCTGTTATACATCCCGATTTCTCACTGCTTGCGAGCAAACCGACTATGTTAGGCTCTAAAATCTGACTTGCTTCGTCCACTATCGCAAGCGTGAAGTGCTTCAAGGCGAATATCTGTCTGCGTGCCGTTATCATCGAAGTAGTGCCTACTATGATTTTTGCAGACTCAATCATGTTGCGTATATCGCTGATGTCGGTACAATCTTCGGATGCCCTCTGCATGAGTCTTTCACGGTATTGAGGTGCACAATTATACTCGCCACCTATTCTTATATAGTCTAATCCGGCACGCGAAAGCATTTCGCAAATCTCATCCACCGCACGGTTTGTATATGCCATGAGCAGCAACGAGGCGTGTTCGGAAGTCAATTCTTCCTCTACCATGAACCTGAGAGCCATTGAAGTTTTGCCCGTTCCCGGCGGTCCTACGAGCAGAAAATAGTCTTTTGCCTGTTTCGCATGCAATATAATATCGTCGTAAGCAGCGTTATAGCTTCGCGAAAGTGTTGCCGATACATCCTTTTCGGGTTCACGCTGTCCCAAAAGCAATGCCTTTCGACGTGGTTGCGACGTGATAAACTCGTATAAAGACGATATTGAAAAGCTGCCTGCCGAACTGTTGCAATGCTCTATTGCAAACAATGTTTGCGCCTGTTTACTGTCCTCGCAGAGCATTGTCTGCTCTATTATGTCGGGGTTTTGCATTCCGTTGGTAAGATGTACTGCCACCTTTTCCGTCTGTATGTCGGCAATATTGCCCTTGAAGAGTATTGCGTTGCGCACGTCGGGAGTATTGCCTTCGCGGTATGAATAGAGATATACCGTATCGCCGTTTCTGAAATTAGGAATGAAGTCATCGTTGCTTTCAGGCACAGAAAGCGTTATCATGTCATATACGTTTTCATACCTGCTGCACTCTATCGACATTATTTTCAATCCTGTGTATATGTTTCCCGAACTTAGTTTCTCGTCCAAAGGCATGTTCCAAAGGTCTGCTCCGTTGAACGATTTGCCATTGCTTGTTCCCACTTTTGATATTATCTGC
>CALGRN010000304.1 GCA_937880835.1 uncultured Prevotella sp.
ACTTCAACATGGTGCTTGTGGGCAATGTGAATATGGACTCTCTTCGCCCGCTTTTATGTCAATACATTGCTTCTTTGCCTTCAACGGGAAAGAAAGAAACGTTTGCCGACACTTATCCGAAAGTGAGAAAGGCAGACGAGACGCATATTTTCAAAAAGAAAATGGCAACTCCTTCGGCTACGGTTTCAATATTTTACACTTTCGATGAGCCTTTCAACGTAGAGACGGATATGGCTCTCGACATGTTCACACGTGTATTGCGGATTGCCTATACCGACTCTGTGAGAGAGGAGAAAGGCGGTACTTACGGCGTGGGAGTAAGCTATGATATCGACAAAAACAGCCGACCTAACACGCTCTTGAAGATAAATTTCCGCACAGATCCTGCAAAATATCACGAACTTATACCTATTATATATAAGCAGATAGAGCATATAGCAAACAAAGGAGCAGAATCTTCGAGCGTAGATAAGATAAAAAAATATCTGTTGAAATCGTATGGTCAGAACATAATAAGCAACAATTATTGGGATTATGTTATATACAACAAGTTGAGATATGGCATAGATTATCACACAGGATACGAAAAACTTGTAAACGATTTCAACCACGAAGCCATAAAACAAGTTGCAAAAGACTTGCTGAAATCAAAAAGAAGAATAGAAATAACAATGATACCCGAGAACGACTGACAGTTGTTCAAGCATGCGAAAAAGGCACAGTTCATAAATGACAATTAACGTGAATTATGTGCATTATATCCTCTTGCCTGCCTGAAAGAAATAATTACACGCGCACATTGTTGTAGATGTTGGTGTGCAAGGTTATGCAGATACGTACAAAGATATGCGTACAGACCAAGCGTCTGTACGCATATTACATGCAGAACATTTTATTTCTTCCGAGAACAAATATTGTAATTTTGTGTGAATTGATAGTAATTAACCTGAGTTCGATTAATTCAATCCGAAAGATTTAATTATAATCGTTAAAAGTTGGAACGTGAACAGACAGGCAATCTTGTTGTAAAAACATACAGGCATGTGGCAATTCGGACACGCACAGGGCGTGTCCCTACATGCAGGATATGATATATACATCACCAATCAGCATGTAGGGACAGACCCGGTGTCTGTCCGATAAATGTAGAACAACATTATCTCGTATCGGTATGGCTACAAAAACGTCTTGCCATACAAACCGTACTATAAGACAATAAGCGATATTCTTCAAATTATAGAAAGAATTACAATTCGTCGAACTCACGTTAAATACGGTTTTAACGGTTATACTTAAACCAATCAAACGAACTTCATCGAACTTCTTTTATTATGAACTATGCTTTTCTTATTACGTCCTTTTAAAGGTCAATTAAGCCGTAACACTTTCTCGAACAGCATCTTTTCTGTTTTATTTGTTTTATTGTATAATTGCAAAACAATAGCTTTTGAAACGCCGTTTGCAAGATGCTGATATACAGGAATATAGCAGCAGCGCGGTCTTCAATGTATAAAAACGTTATTATATAATTACGGCGTTATCGTAGATGTAGTTCTCTTCCTTCTTATAGAATGAGAAACAACAATGCGATAACGCCGTCATCCGTATTAAGAAATAAACTTTAAGAAGGCTTCTGCCTGCGCTTCTATTGCGGATTTCTGTTCGTCAGTGAACGTTACCACATCACTTCCCCATGCCTCGTCGTTTACTGTCAGACCGGCTTCGGGCTCTTTCATAGTGTCAGCCATAACAAAATCGAGCAATTCGTGCAGCTTTCCTCGCATTGATGCAGTTGCATTTTTGCCACCTATTCCGCTCATTGTGATTTTCTTTCCCTTTATTGCAGAACCGATTTCATTGTCCATCGGCTTCAAAGGACGTGACAACCAGTCGATAAGATTTTTAATTATTGCAGGATAGCTGAAATTATATTCCGGTGAGATAATCCACAATCCGTCAGCCTCAATTACTGTTTTGCGAACGCGTTCCACTGCTGCTGGTGCAGGAAATTCGATATCCTGATTCATGAAAGGCACATCATCGTATTTGAGAAACTCTACATCGGCTTTGCCTTTGAGATAGCCTGTAACGAGATTTGCCAACTGTCCGTTGAACGATTTTACTCTGTTTGAACCTAATACCATTAAAATTTTCTTCATAATCTTTCTTGTTTTGCTTTGTTTTTATATACTATTCTGTTATTATCTTCTCTTTATTTTTCCGAAGGTTTTTATGCTTGTGTATTTCCTCCATATATTTAGTTTCCTGCAAGTAGGCACGCCGTGTCGTTTTATATAATCGCGCGCACCGTCCAACATGCGTCTTGCGCATTTGCCGTCGAGATGCGGATCATAGTTTTCTATAATCCATTTGCGCATCGATTTCATTTTCTCGTCATGCTGAACATCCTCGAATGCATCGCAAAGAAGTTCCGGTGAGGTTATGTTTTTCCAATAAATGTCCTTCGAAATTGCCCCGAGTGTCACCACAGGTTTGTCAAGCAGCAATGCTTCATATATGGAAGAAGAAGTATCGCTTATAACTACGTCTGACATTATTATATATTTAGTCAGACGGAAATCGTCTATATATTCCACCGATTCGTTTTCTTCCGCAAACAGACGATATTCGTCCAACCACTCTTTACGTGTCAAAGGATGGAATTTCATAAGCAGAACAATATCCTTTTTTCTCACGAGTTCTGCGAGAGCTTCTTTTATATAAGGTAGCGAAGTGAGCTTGGGCGAGAACGTAGGAGCATAAAGCACTATCTGCTTTTTACCGTATTTTTCGAGCGATTCGGCTTTTTCGTTGTCGAAGTCATGCATGTGTCGGTATATCCAATCTTGCCTTGTCCATCCCGTTTCCAATACTTCAAAGTCGCCGTACTTGTCTGCAAGCGCGCTGAAACGAGATGTAAAATAAGGTCCTTGCGTGAAATATGTGTCGAAATAACGGCGTATCACCCAATGATCTTTCTTCTCTGCGGCGTATCCGTGAAACACTTGTATCTTCACGCCGGGCAGATAATAGGGCACTATATTGCCCGGGACAAACACTGCTTCGGGCGAAAAATCGAATGCTCGTTGCATGTCATGCGTCCAAGAAACGCTTTCTGCAAGAGGAAATTCGGGTATTTTCTTCTCGTGAACAAACCATAACACCTCATTGTTTCCTTCTCTGTCAGCCTCCGTCTGTATAGGTTGAAGAATGTCGATTGCATATTTGTTCTCGCAGAAAAGCAGTATTCGCATATTTCTTTTTTGTGTGCAAATATAACGAATTTAATCTTAAAAAGCGGTAGTATGCAGGAAATTTGTATTAACTTTGCAATCTTATAACTGTATTATGAAATTATAGCGGCATCAGAAAGTGATTGCATTACTTTTCATGACCGTTACATTCTAACTAAAAAAGTATAATGCTGAATTTCACAATAGGACCTGTCATGAGCTCAGATGCCGTAAGAGCAATCGGCAGCGAACAAGTTCCGTATTTCAGAACGGCAGAGTTCTCCGGTCTGATGAAAGAGAATGAGGAACTGATAAAGAGATTTGCCAACGCAGAAGAAGACGCAAGAGTGGTATTTATTACCGGTTCGGGAACTGCATCTATGGAAGCTGTGGTCATGAACGTGTTCACTCCGGAAGACAAGGTGATTGTCGTTGACGGCGGAAGTTTCGGTCATCGCTTCGTGCAATTATGCGAAATACACGGCATTCCGCATGCTGCCATAACTCCGGACATGGGCAAACAGATAACGGAAGATATGCTTGCACTCTACGAGGGAAAGGGATATACCGGATTTCTCATCAACGTTCATGAGACATCGACAGGCGTATTGTACGACATCGACATGGTAAGCAGCTTCTGCAAACGCAACGGTATCTGCTTGGCAGTTGACGCAATAAGCTCTTTTCTTGCCGATAATTTCGACATGAAGAAGTTGAAAGCCGATGTAATGATTGCCGGTTCGCAGAAAGCTTTGGCATGTCCGCCGGGAATATCGCTTATAGTTATGTCGAAAAGAGCAGTGGAAAGAGTCAACGGAAACAATGTAAGAAGCATGTACTTCGACCTGAAAGACGCTCTGAAAAACGGCGAAAGAGGACAGACTCCGTTTACTCCTGCTGTCGGAATATTGCGCCAGATAAATGCACGTTTGCACGAAATAGACGCAAACGGAGGAACGAAAAGCGAGGTAGAACGCATCCGGACGATTGCAGAAGACTTCCGCAGAAACATATCGGGCATGCCTTTCGAGATAGTATCTCAATCATTGTCAAACGCCGTAACACCGCTTCATCCGCTCAACGCATCGGCTAACGACATATTCCTTATATTGAAAGACGAATACGATATATGGGTTTGTCCAAACGGAGGCGATTTGAAAGACAAGGTGTTTCGCGTCGGACACATAGGAGCAATTACCGTTGAAGACAACAAGATATTGATAAACGCACTGAAAGACTTACAGAAACGGGGAATTATATAAATATGGTAAAGGTTATAACATACGGTACTTACGATCTGATACACTACGGACACATAAGGCTTTTGAAGCGTGCGAAAGCTTTGGGAGATTATCTTATAGTGGGCGTTACTGCTGATACATTCGACAAGGAACGAGGAAAGATAAACGTTCAACAATCGCTCATGGAGCGTATCGAGGGCATAAGAGCCACCGGAATAGCAGATGAGATAATCGTAGAAGAATATGAAGGACAGAAGATAGACGACATAAAGCGTTATGATGTAGATATCTTTACAGTCGGTTCTGATTGGAAAGGACACTTCGATTACCTGGAAGAATACTGCAAGGTGGTGTATCGGGAACGCACAAACGGCGTTTCAAGTTCGGAAATACGTTCGGAGAAGTGTGAACTGAGAATGGGATTGGTGGGCGAATCGCCTATTATAAACAAGTTTCTGCGTGAAAGCAAGTTTGTCAACGGTATGTCGATAAGCGGAGTATGCACAAGAAACGCGGGTAAATTGTCTGCCGATGTGAAGAAACTTCCGTGCTGTACGGACGACATCGACAAACTTATCGAAGTGTCGGACGCATTGTATATAATATCAAATCCGAAAAAACATTTCAGCGATGTCAGCCGTGCGCTGATGAAAAAGAAGCATGTATTATGCGAATCACCTATTGCAACAGACACGTCGGAATGGCATCGGTTACACGAAATGGCGAAAACCAACCGCTGTGTATTTATGGATTCGATAAAGACAGCGTATTCGATAGCATATTACAGGCTTATACTGCTTGCAAAAAGCGGTATCATTGGCAAGATAGTTTCGGTAGATTCCACGTGTACGAGTCTTAACAATACGTATCAGGACAATTTCAACGACCTTGCAGAAGAGTGGAACAGTATCTGCGCTTGGGGTCCTACGGCACTGCTGCCGATATTCCAGCTGCTTGGCACAGAGTATTTGCAGAAGACCATTGCCACACATCTTATCGCACCCGACAGCGACTTCGACACTTTCACTAAAATATCATTCATCTATCCCGATGCCGTTGCTTCGCTTAAAGTGGGACAGGGAGTGAAGTCGGAAGGAGAACTCGTGATTTCCGGAACGAAAGGATACATATACGTTCCTGCCCCTTGGTGGAAGACTGATTACTTTGAAGTGAGATTTGAAAATCCTTCTGAAAACAAACGATACTTCTATCAGCTCGACGGCGAAGGAATAAGATATGAGCTTGTTTCGTTCGTAAAATCAATACAGACGGGCAACAACTTCTCATATATAGATAAGGAGATATCGCGCAAGACGACAGAGATTGTAGAGGATTTCTATGCGAAGCGCGACACTGTCATAATAATGTGACAAGATTTATTAATTCTTATGCAAAGCAGATAATAATAAAAAAGGCAGCCGTACGGTTGCCTTTTTTATTATTATAACGTGAGTTCAACGAATTATAATTCTTTATATAATTTGATGAATATTGCGTACGGTTTTATAGTACGGTTTGTATGACAAAACGTTTTTGTAGCCATACCGATACGAGACAGTGTTGTTTTACATTTATCGGACAGACACCGGGTCTGTCCCTACATGC
>CALGRN010000305.1 GCA_937880835.1 uncultured Prevotella sp.
AGAAAGAAACCTGGGCATTGAGCAGAATAAGTGTCTGTTTAAAGGTTATCTTTGTTCCCAATACGCTTGAATAATACTTGCCAAGAAGACTGAAAGGCTGTTTTACATTTTCTGCTATGCTTGATACTGATTTGCGTACTGCGATGTCTTTTTCCGATAATGTTATGTTCTTTTCCATGTCTGTGATATTTGTTTCAACACTGCAAAACAACACTTTAAATTGGAAAGATATGTTCCAATACTGTTTTTCTTTGTTAATAAACTTTACGTATTAACTATCATTTACATTAAAACTGCTTTTACTGATGTTAGAATCATGTTTTTATAAAGACAAAATAGAAGTAGGATGCGATGAAGCAGGGCGCGGATGCCTTGCCGGCAGCGTTTATGCGGCAGCCGTAATACTGCCTGCTGATTACGCCAATGCAGAACTTAACGACTCCAAGAAACTTACGGCGAAGAAGCGCAATGAACTGCGTGAGCAGATAAAACACGATGCAGTAGCGTGGGCGATAGGCATTGTCACACCCGAAGAGATAGACAAGATAAACATACTTAAAGCAAGTCTCCTTGCCATGCACCGTGCCATTGATGCCCTAAGCGTGCGTCCCGAAGCGATAATAGTAGATGGAAACCGCTTCGTTCCTTATCATAATCTGCCCTATGCCACTATCGTAAAGGGCGACGGAAAATACCAATCAATAGCTGCTGCAAGCATTCTCGCAAAGACATTCCGCGATGATTACATGGCAGAAATAGCAGAGCAATATCCTCAATACGACTGGAAGAGCAACAAAGGATATCCCACCCGCAAGCACCGTGCTGCCATAAGAGAATACGGCATTACCCCTTTCCACCGCAAAAGCTATAATCTTCTGGGCAATGAAGAACTTGAATTAAACTTCGATACGTCTGAATGATACGAATGACCGTATCTGTGTTTCATTCTCAGATACGTTTCCTTTTTCACCTCTTTATATATAATGTAAATGCGCAACGACAAATTAGGAAGAGAACTCGAACTGATATTGCTTCTCACTGAGAGCAAGAAATACACCTCGCTCGAATTATGCGAGCGTCTTGGTATAACCCGAAGAAATCTCTATTACTATTTTGAGTTCTTCAGGGATGCAGGTTTCCATCTTATAAAAAGCGGTCGTTATTACAGCCTTGACAGACGTTCGAGGTTCTTTAAACGCCTTCGCGAGTCGATAGACTTTACCGAAAACGAAGCAATAATGTTGCGCAAGATATTGGATGCCTCAGGTATTGACAATCCGCAGATACGCAGTTTGAAAAGCAAATTAGACAGATTTTACGATTTGAAGATACTTTCTGATGTGAAATTGCGCAGCCGTTCTGCTCACAATATAAATGTATTGTACGATGCAATAAAGCAAAAGAAAATGGTTCTGCTTAAAAACTATTCGTCGCCGCACAGCAAAACGGTGAGCGACAGAATAGTAGAGCCGTTCTGTTTCATGAACGATAACATGGACATACGTTGCTATGAACTTAAATCAAAGCAGAACAAGACATTCAGAACAGAGCGTATGGAGAATGTGGAGCTTATAGATGTGGAGTGGCTTCATGAGAAAGAACACAAGAAGATATACACGGATATATTCATGTTCAGCGGCGAACGGAAATTCAAGGCAGACCTATTGCTGGGTCATCTTGCTTACACCATCCTGAAGGTGTGCAACGACATTCTGAAAGAGGAGTATCCGCAAGCCGTGCCATACACCGAACAGACCGACGAAACTCATTGGCGTCTGCGTACAGAGGTATGCAGTTTTCTTGGAATAAGCCGTTTTGCGATAGGTCTTTTGGATGATGTTAAGATATTGGGAGGCGAAGAATTCAAGCAGTATATGAAAGAAAAGGTATCATCGCTTGCTGACAAACTGAATCTCTGACATGTCCTGATGATGCATGATACCGTTACACCTCATCGCATAAACCATATCCCTTTGCGTTCAACCATAGGCACGACAACCTCCTCGTTGGTGCTGTCTCCATAGCAGAATATCAGAAACACGTCAGCCGAATGGTTTGCCGTATCGGCTTTTGCGCTTGCTATTCTTATCTCACGTATGCCCCTTCGTTCCTTTGTTTGCTGCTCGATGAACATCTTTGCGTTTGTTATCAGCTGTTCACGGTAGCTTTGCGGGATGCTGTCAGGTTGATTGAGACCATCTACATACTGCTCATATTTACCCTCCAACAAATAGTCGTAATATATCTTTGCAGTATTTGCGGCAATCTCTCCCGGATCTTTTTCCGATGAACAGGCTGCAAACAAACATGCAAATCCGATAGTTATGAAAACAAATATTTTTCTCATTGCAAGATTTCAGATATTCTTTTAATCCTGCAAAAATACACAATAAAAACGATAATGTATTATAAACCAAACAGTTTTTGCATATTATGACGCTCTGAAAGTCTTAATGAAAACTGCCGATGATTGTTGTTCGGAATGATTGTGCAGGGCAAATCGACGGAACAAAACGATACTGTCATAAAACAAAAGTGATACGCATGTAAATGCGTATCACCATACTTAAAAATCTATAAATCAAAAAATCATCATTACCTCACGGCAACTACCGATATCTTTTGGTCTCTTTTAGGGAACGAATATCAGCCGGCGGCATAATGCGTCTTGCCGAAAATACCAATTCCTATTGTCAAGTGAAACACTTGCAGATTAGTTTACATCATTCTCTATATAAAACAATGATACCTGCTTTTATGGTTCAGGTATGTTTCTTTACATAAAGTTTGTTAATTCTATTGTATATTAGTTCTTGATTTTGCAAAGATAATAAAAAAAATATTTTTTCAAAATAAAATGCCGTTATTTTATTCGTTTTGTTTATTTTTGTCGCTTATTCATGCTTAATTAATATGTGTTACAGTAAAATCATTGATATTTTTGAGTTTAAGACAAAAATTAATGCTTACCGGCATGATATTCGGGACGATGAAAGATGTATGTTTCGGCAAATTGAAATTATGTAGGACGGGTTATTTTCGTAATTAATTCCGAAGACATTAAGACGTATGGAAAGTCAATATTTTTCTGAATTTGCAAATCATCTGAAAAGTTCCTGAGAGGTAGAAAAATAACTTTTGAAGAACGATTTTAACGGTTCAATATTGCAAAAGTTATCCTTTTGCAAGCTTGTTTCATTGTTTTTATTGTCTGAAAGTATGGTTTCTGAAAAGCAAAAGCTATTGTTTTGCATCGCAAAACAATAGCTTTTGGAAAATGTCGGTTATTCTCTTGCTTCGTAATTGTCTGATTGTCAGATTTTTATATTTTTGCTGTTTTTCAGCAGGAATATACGTCTTGCTATGAATGCGCAAGTATTTGGTGTCGATGTAAAATAAATTCTGAATTTAAAGCCTTGTGAAATCAATTATTTTTTCAACTGATTTCGCAAGGCTTTCCCGTTTGTTTTTCTTTGCCGTATGTTGTGTTTTCT
>CALGRN010000306.1 GCA_937880835.1 uncultured Prevotella sp.
AGTCCTCACAAAGCACGGCAACAGCTCCAAGCTCTATCGCTTTCGATATAAACTTATGTCCATCCACCTGAGTTCCTTTCATCGCAATAAACAAATCACCGTCTTTTATGCGTCGCGAATCAATGTTTACGCCTTCAATATCAACCTCTTTATTACCTATAATTTCAAGAGGTTTTATGTTTTTCAGCAACTCAATTAATTTCATATATAATACGTTTTTTAGTTTTCAAACACATATCAATCCATTTTCAGCGTGCAAATCTGACCGCGTCTGATGCGATTTCCGGCAGGAATACTCTGTCCGATTACCTTTCCACGCCCTTCTATTCTAACCTTCACGCCTCTGCTTTCAATCATATATACGGCATCGCGTGCACCCATTCCCATTACATCCGGCATTATATAGCTAGCATATACCGGTTTTCTGGTAAGATCGATAGATTTGTCATTATGTCTCACACTGCCCCAAATAGGGTTTCCTTCTGCAAAAGAACCGTTCCAGTTCTTTATCGTTGTAAATCCAAGACGGCTCAAAACGTAGTCGGCTGCAAGTATATTGCCGCATTTCACATCAGGTAACATGACCGAAGACGAATCTTTCGCATCGGCGACACTCATCTTCAAACTATGCGCCATTATACCTTCGGCTATATCGTGGAATACAACTCCGCTCATACCTCCACCCGAAGCAGGCAGTCCCGACTTCTGTATGCAGACTATACAACTGTATCGTGGCTTGTCGGCAGGAAAGAAACCGGCAAAACTGAGCAGATAGTTTACAGTGCCGGACTTATATCCTGCCGCACCTTTTGACATCTGCGCAGTACCTGTTTTGCCTGCAACCTTAAACGATTCAGAGCCTGCTTTCTTACCCAATCCCTGACTTACGACGTGTTCGAGTATAGTCTGTATCTCGCGTAATGTCTTCGTTTTACATATCTGAGGATTGATAACCTTTGTCGGGAAATCTATTATAACCTCTCCATCCTTTATCACCTTCTTTACAAAACGAGGCGCAACCATGCATCCGTTGTTTGCTATTGCGTTATAGAATGTGAGTGTTGATATAGGAGGAATCTGCGTTTCATATCCTATACTCATCCAAGGGAGAGCGGTTTTATTCCAGTTCAGCCACTGTCCTCTATCATTTTTTTTCGGCTTTCTTATTTGAGGTTTTGCATAACCGTACAACGGTATCTTCAAGTCTTCTGCCAAACCGATTCTGTAAATGCCTTCAACGAATTTCTCCGGATTATTCCGATAATGGTCATCTATAATCCTGCTGACGCCCACATTGGAACTTACGAGCAACGTCTGCGGCAGTGTCAGAAGTCCATATCCGCCCTTACGCCAGTTGTGGTCTCTCATCTCGCGTCCGTACATGGGCCATACTCCGCCGCCGGTCTCTACCTTATAAGTAGTATCTACAACACCGTCGTCGAGCGCAACCATAAGCGATGCGGTCTTAAATACCGAACCCGGTTCGAGCAAATCGCTCACTGCATGGTTATGTATCTCTCTGTATTCGCCGTCGATACACTTCTCCATGTTGACAATAGCTTTCACATCGCCCGTGCTTACCTCCATAACTATTGCCACACCTACATTTCCGTTTATCAGTTTAAGTTCGTTTATAAGCGACCGTTCTGCAAGATCCTGCATCCCGACATCTATCGTTGTCACTATATCCGCGCCGTCAACGGGCGGAGTATCGACAATATCAAGGAATTTGTTCAATACCTTTCTGCGGTGTATGATACCGTTCTTTCCGCGCAGTATGGAGTCGTATGAAAGTTCAAGTCCGAAGCGTGCGGTGTCCTTCGCACCGAACATATCGCCCACCGTGCGTGATGCCAGAGAGCCATAAGGTCGGCGACGCGCATTGAATTCTTCCCAATGAAATCCGCTTTGGAATTTAGACAAACGGAATATTGGCAGCATCTTGACCTCAGTATAAGTGCTGTAAGGTATTCTATATTTCCATATTGCCCAGTGTCTGCTGCGTTTCCGTCGTCCTTCTTCAAGATATTTCTTGAACTCTTCTGCCGATTTCTCGGGGAATATCTGATTAAGTCCGTAGCATATAGAGTCTATTTTTTCTTCCCAAAGCGAATCTGTCTTTGAGTCGTACAATGCCTTAAAATCCATGTATATTTTAAATTCGGGCAGCGAACTTGCCATTGGCTGTCCGTCGCAGCTTAGGATATTACCTCTTATTGGCTTCACGCTGACGCTGTCTTTCTTCTTTCTTGCAGCCACTTTCATCCAATAATCATAATCCACTGTCATTGTATAGAGAGCTTTTCCGAGAACAGACATACCGACAAGTGTCATCACTATTGCGATAACACTATATCTCGGCATTACTTTTTTGTTTTCAAATTTACTCATTTTCGGGCACGTTTATTATGTAAGGTGGTTGGTCTGCCATGTGCAGGACACTGTCTTTGTTGTTTTTCAGCATATCGAGCACATTGCTCTCGCGACTCTTTTCTGTTATTATACTTGATGTAGAGAGTGCTTTATATTTAGCATCTTTAAGCTCTGTGTTAAGTTTATCTATCTCCAACAGGCTTTTCTGACAACTGTATCTGTTTGATATATAAACTATCATGAACAAGACTATCAGCATTATCAGAAGTATCTGACTGCGTATGAATTTAGCATTGAGGATGTCACCACCTAATATTTTGCGCAACGTGAAGTTTGAAGAGAAGGGCTGTTCGTCTTCTCTCACCTGCTGAATAGCCTCTTGCAGTATTGCAATACCGTTGTCGGTTTCGGCTTCCTGCACTTCTTTTTCGCTGTCGGGAGTATTCTGCTGTTCCTCCGTTTTTTCTATTTTCTCCTCGTTCATCTCTTTTCTGCTATTCTCAGTTTTGCGCTTCTGCTTCTCGGATTGCTTTCCTGTTCGTCTTCATTCGGCACTATCACCTTGTTGTTTACAAGCGTGAAAGGAGTATCTATCCGTCCGTAGAAGTCCTGTTCTGCCTTTCCTTCGGCATTACCTGTCTTCATGACATTCTTCACTATTCTGTCTTCAATGCTGTGATATGTTATGACCACCAGTCTGCCTTTTTCGCTAAGAAGCTGCGAAGCTGCTGCAAGCATCTCTCTCAATGCCTCCATTTCACGGTTGACTTCTATGCGCAGAGCTTGGAAAAGCTTTGCCATTTCTTTTTTTCCGCGTTCTTTCTTAAACAGCGGTTCAACTATGTCGATAAATCTCCGAGTAGTTTCTATCGGTTCTGATGCACGCGCTTTTACTACGGCAGAAGCTATCTTTCTTGAATTTTTCAGTTCTCCGTAGATATAGAATATATCCGCAAGCCTTTGCTCGTCATATCCGTTCAACACATCGGCAGCCGTCTTGCGCGCTCTCTTGTTCATTCTCATATCCAGAGGTGCATCGAAACGAAACGAAAAACCTCTGTTTTCATCATCGAAATGGTGCGATGAAACGCCCAAATCGGCTATCAATCCGTCTATCTTTTCCACTCCGTAGAACCTCATCCAGTTTTTAAGATAGCGGAAGTTACTACGCACGAAAGTAAATCTTTTGTCGTCAATGATGTTGTCTTCTGCATCTGCATCTTGGTCGAAACCGTAGAGATGCGCATCTTTATCAAGCCGAGAGAGAATTTCGCGGCTATGTCCGCCGCCGCCGAAAGTAACATCCACATAAATCCCGCCGGACTTTATTGCAAGTCCGTCAACGCTGTCTTCGAGAAGAACAGGAACGTGATATGTCTCAGCTGTCTTTATCATTGTAATTAATTTGTTTTTCTATTTCAACTTAAACAGGTCGCTTTCGGGTGACAAGACCGAGAGTTTTGCATGCTCATTCTCTGTGCTTTCTCTCGCGATGTCAATTTTCCGGCATGCCGCCTTTCTGTTTTTTCTGTCTTTCAACCGTTCAACTAAGGTTACTTATTCGCTCTCTTTCATAACCGTTTCCAGCTCATTGCTGAAATCATCCGCATCCATAAACGGTTTTCTGTCATCGGAATTGCTCCATATCTCAATAGTATCTCCCATTCCTATGAACTTTATCGACTGTGTGATGTCTGCCATCTTCATATATCGTTTAGGTATAAGGAAACGCCCGTTACCGTCAAGCGTAAGCATCTCGGCATCCGAAACGAACTGCCGGAATATCATCTGCTGCTTGGCATCCCAGCGCGAAAGCCTTGCACGGAGAGTATCCATTTGCTCGTTCCACACAGATTCGGGATAGAGCACAAGGCAAGATTGGAACACATCTTTACGCAACACGAGTCTCTCCTCACCGGAAGATTGCAGCATTTTGCGAAACACCGAAGGCAGAAAAGCCCTGCCCTTAGTGTCTGTCTTTGCCTCTATGTTGCCTAAAAATCTCATGCGTACATATTTAAAAAGAATTCTTCGCCAAAGATAAACATATTCCCCCACATTTCCCCACAAATCTACACAAATTTTCAAAATAATCATATTTTTCTTGATTTTTGTAAATTTGTTTTCACATTATGTCGGTTTTTTACGTTTTATATGTGCATTTCGGCGCAACAGTATGTACAGCAATCTCATTCATCTTTTTTACCGTCGCGAGGCAGATATATAGAAAGCATTTTTCCTTTTATGTTGTCATCCTATCTTATTATATTTCCTTTATTCCTTACCACTGTTTGGAAATCATGTTTTTTTAGTTTCAATGGTTGTTTTATTCATCTCTTTTCGCAATACATTGCATTTGTTTAATGTCTGCATGAAATAAATTAATGGAATTTGGTTCATATAACAAAAAACTGTGTCAGAAACGTTTGTATCTGACACAGTCTGCACTCTGAATTTATATTATTGTAGTTTGTTAGCAACGATTGCGCCAAGTTTCTGTTTTGCGTTATCACCTCTTTTCAAGTTTTTGATATCCTACGACATCGTCAACGTTGCCTATCATTTATATTCCAACTTTCAAAAGAGACTTTAATTAAAACATTCTTGTCCGCCTTTTGTCATTTGCAAATTTATGAAAAGAAACACGAAAAAGCATCTGTTATAAACGACTTCTTGTGCTTTTGCAACCAAAAAGACAACCGATATATAACATGTAATTGATTAATCGTTAAAATATATGATTTCAAAAGCTATCCTTTTGCAATGCAAAAGTTATTGTTTTACAACGCAAAAGTTATGAAACAGAGTTGCAAAAGTTATCCTTTTGAAAAATGAAAACGGAAAGAATGCAACCGAAGGACATTCTTTTTAATATTTTAAAGCTGTTCTCCCGTTTTGCAAATTCAAAATATTTTTTACGTTTTAGCATGAAAATAAACATGAAAAACAGCTTGTTCAAACCTCTTTGTTATATGTAAATGCAACGATAAATGTTTAAAAATATCAAATAAAAAGAACGTATGCGGCAGCTATTGGGATATTTTGCGTAAGTTTGCATGTATAAATTTAAAAAGGAATATGATGATGGACTGGGGCAGACTTATATCCAACAAAAGGTTGGGACAAGAACATGTGCATGCGGAAAGATATGACGACCGCTCGGAATTTAAGCGTGATTACGACCGATTGATATTCTCTGCGCCGTTTAGAAGACTTCAAAACAAGACGCAGGTGTTTCCGCTTCCCGGAAGCATTTTTGTGCATAACCGCCTCACTCACAGCCTTGAAGTATCGTCGGTTGGCATGTCGTTGGGCAACGATGTTGCCAAAATATTGAAAGAAAAGCATCCTGAGCTTGCCGGAACTCTGTTCGAAGAGATCGGAACAATAGTTAGCGCAGCCTGTCTTGCCCATGATTTGGGCAACCCTCCGTTCGGACATAGCGGAGAGAAAGCAATACAAGCGTTCTTTAAGGAGGGTAGAGGAATGCGTTTGAAAGATGAGCTGAGCGAGGCTTTCTGGAACGATATTACTCATTTTGAGGGTAACGCCAATGCTTTCAGACTGCTCACCCACCGATTTAACGGGCGTCGTTCGGGAGGGTTTGTTATGACATATTCAACGCTCGCAAGCATCGTGAAATATCCTTTCTCATCTTCTCTTGCAGGCGAAAAGGGAAAGTTCGGATTCTTCAATTCGGAAAAAGAAGACTACAAGAAAATTGCCGATGAATTGGGCATTTTATGCAAACAAGATGAAAACGGAGATTGTCTTTATGCCCGACATCCATTGGTTTATCTCGTAGAAGCAGCCGATGACATCTGCTATGAGATAATGGATATAGAGGATGCGCATAAACTTAAAATCATTTCTTATGCCGAAACACAGGATTTAATGCTCGATTTCTTCGATGAAAACAAGAAAAATCATATTCTCGAACGCATCAGAGAAGAGAATGTAACGGATGATAACGAGAAAGTGGTTTATATGCGTGCACGGGTGATAGGATTGCTAGTGAACGAATGTGTGAATGCTTTCGTAGAGCATGAGGATGAAATATTAAGCGGAATAATGGAGAAAGGACTGATTGACAAGATAACCGAAATACCGCTGAAAGCATACAAACGTTGCGAAAAACTGTCGATAGAGCGTATTTACAACTGCAAACCCGTGCTCGATGTAGAACTTAGCGGATATAAGATAATGGAGACTTTGATGGACCAGATGATTGATGCGGCAGTAAGTCCGGAGCGTTTTTATTCCAAACAACTTATAAAGCGCGTAAGCAGTCAGTATGATGTTTCATCGCAGGATAAGGAAACTCGCATAATGGCAATGATTGACTTTATCAGCGGAATGACCGATATCTATGCGTTGGACATATATCAGAAGATAAACGGAATATCACTTCCGATAGTCTGAAAGTGTTTTTTGAATGCGCATAAAGAACAAATATTACGTTCATACAGCGCATAAACATCGATGAAAAGGGCGTTTTTTGAATTGTCAGACAAATGTCAGGAACTTGTCAGACAATATTTTTCTTATTGCCATATATGATTTATAACTTTGCGTGCAGAACATAAACAAAAACACGTAAAGATGAAAGAATTGATTGTTTTATTGGCTTTCTCACTGTATTCAGTGTCGTTTTGGGCGCAGACAGAAAAAGAAATAAACCTCGACGAGGTTGTTGTAAACGGAGCAAAAGTAGTCAGCAAGGTTGACGGACAACGTGTAACGCCTACTTTAAAGCAGCTTGAAGCATCGACATCCGGTTACAGTCTGCTCAAAAAACTTGCGCTTCCGAATATTATTGTAGATGAAGTAATGCACACAATATCATCGTATGGTAATCTCGGAGAAGTGCAGGTGCGTATCAATGATATTCCGGCAACGAAAGAAGACCTGCTCTCTTTGGATATGAAAAGCGTGAAATATATCGACTATATCAATAATCCGGGAGTCAGATACGGTGAAAACGTAGGGTTTGTGATAAACTTTGTGACTGCAAGAGCAGTAAGCGGATATGTCGCCGGAGCAGATCTTACGCAGACGATGACATCGAAACGCGGTGTGTATGATATCTATGCACGCTTCAATCATAAGAAAAACGAATTCGGAATAGATTATGATTACAGTTATCAAGACTTCAAAGGAGGACGCAACAGTCAAACTACCGAATATCTGATGCAGGATAATTCCATATACAAAAAAACTAATCAAGACACACATACAAGTAATAAGAACACGGGACACAGCGTACGTTTGCATTATAACATAGTGGATTCGATTCGTTATGTGCTGCAAACAACGCTCAGCGGATATTTCATCAATTCGCCAAAAAATATAAGAGAGCAGGATATAATAACCGAAAATTCCACGTCTAAGGGATACAGAAGCGACACGGAAAGAAGTTCTTCGCCGGTTTTAGATATTTATATGTTGGCAAAACTTGGCAAAAACCAGACATTGAAAGCAAATGCAGTGGGCACTTATATCAGCTCGGATTACTCTTATTTCTACGATGAAATGGGGAAAAAATACCAACATCAAGGCGACGGAAACACTTATTCGTTTATAAGCGAAGCCATATACGAGAATGCGATGAAGCCGTTCACGCTGTCTGCCGGAATGCAGTTTCAGCAGAAATATGTATCGAACAAATACTCCGGAGATATAAATACTGTTGTCAATGAAAGAACTTCAAACTTGTATTTGTTCGGTCAAATAAATGGAAGTATTGCAAAATTGCGCTATATGGCAGGTGTAGGCGTCAGCCGACAATACTACCGTCAGTCTTCAAGCAGATACGACTACGTGATTTTCCGCCCTAAACTTACAGTCTCATATCCTTTGTTCAGAGGTGCAAATATAAAATACGATTTAAGCATAAGGCAGCATCCGCCGCGTCCGGAGTATATAAGCGACGTGAGAATACAGTCGAACGAATTGGATATAATTGCAGGTAATCCTAATCTGAAACCTGCTCATCGTTCCGACCATCGGCTCACGTTGTCATATCAGACACCTCGTCTTTACACCGAGATAAACGCAAATTATAGTCCGAACATACACCCGGTGATGCAGCAAATATATCGTGATGGCGACAAGTTTGTGTTTACGAGAGCCAATCAGAAATCAATTCATTTCATGTATTTGCAGAATTACACCCGCTACGACATTATCCCCGACAAGCTTTCCGCAACAGTTTTCGGCGGTGTTTTTCGCTGCATGAACTACGGAAACACGTATAAGCATCATTACACGTCGTTCTCCGGCGGTGCTTATTTGACCGCATACGTAGGCAATTTCACCTTTCAGGCAATGGCAGACAATGGCTTTCGCGTTCTTGAAGGAGAGACTAAAATAGTTAACGGAGGAGCTTATTATGTCACGGCTTCATACAAATTGGGCAACATAAACTTTTCTCTTTACTATCAACACTGTCTGCAAAAGAATCCGTTACAAGAGAAAACGGAAATAATGAACGAATATGTGAACCGCACATTCACATCCCGAAGCCGCGACTTAGGCAACATGCTTAGTCTCAACATTTCGATAAACATATCGAAAGGACGTAAATACAAGGAAATAGAACGTACAATGAAAAACAGCGACAAGGATACGGGAATAAAGATGACCGGCAATTAACGCAACGCAACTGACAGTCATTTGTGTTGCATGATTTTATTTTAAACTCGTCAATACATTCTCTTTCAGAAACCATCCGTGTAGTTACGGTTTCATAAAAGCTGTTGTTTTGCATTGCGAAAGCTATCCTTTTGCACGCTGAAAGTTATCATTTTATGATGCAAAAGGATTGCTTTTGAAACACAAATTATAACCTCCTGACATTCAAACATATGCGTATGGCTGTTTTCGTTTTGTGAAAGCATCCTTTTATTTTTCCGTTTTCATAAATCTTAATAATGTTGTCGATAAATAAAAAAAACCTCACTTCTCACGAAGTAAGGTTTTCCTTAACTGTTATGTTTATAATGAAATGTTGTTTGTCTATAAAGTTTTGTATGTTTATATCAAAAAACTCACTAACACATAAACAATTTTTAATCTGTAATTTGAAGAACAATGTTATTCTATAAAGAAAAATTCCATTTCATATAATCAACCGTTCGGTTTGTCGGATAAAGCGATCGTGTGAGCCGATTTTGCAATTATCAAGATACATTATGATATTCATAACGCTTCCTGAATGTTGATACACCGTTCGGTTTTCGTTTTCAAAAGTATAATATAATTGCGAAATGGGCAAAACTAAGTGTTGAGCATTCTTTAAAATTGAAGAATTATCAACGTTTTTAATCATTTATCATACATCTTTGAAGCTTTTCCGGCTTCTTTCCGAAAGATACCGGGTGTAAGTCCGGTTTCTTTGCTGAACGTTTTATAAAAAACCGAAACGGAATTAAAGCCCAATTCATCGGCAAGTTGTTTTAATGGAACATCGTTTTCAGTATCAGATATAATCCTTGTTGCTTCCTCTATTCTGTATTTTCCGATATATTTTCCGCAGTCGAATACAACTGCCGAGTTATAGATATACTCTCCGTCAATTTCCGAAAGCCCAGCAATAACGGCGCAGTTTTTTTGAGAGGAGAGCGCTGCAAGATAATTGAGCTCTTTTGAGTCAGACGGTATAGGTACGGAATATTTTATAAGCTCAGCTCTATTTTCAAATAAGTACCCGCTCATACAGAGTTCAGGCAAAACTAAAATATTTCCGTCAAAGTTTTCTGTAAGACGATTTATCGTTTTTATATTTTCATCAGTATTGTGTTTTACATCATACTGTACAGCGCTTACTCTCATATAGAAAGCACCTCTTTTAAAATTTAGATTTTTTAAACAGCCTGAACGGCAGTGCGCGCTTTACCATATTTAAACTTTTTTCAGAATACGGCGGATATCTCAGCGGTATATCGAATAAAAGAGATTTTTTGACTATCGATTTAAAGTGGCTGAATACAGAAAAGCTGTGATATCCGTGGTAACCTCCGATTCCGCTTGTGCCTATAC
>CALGRN010000307.1 GCA_937880835.1 uncultured Prevotella sp.
ATATGTGTAAATTTGCGGAAACTAAACCTATAAACTAAATAACTAAACAACTAAATAACCCATTCTCCTCCCTAGAGGGAGGCCGGGAGGGTCCCTAAACCGTAAAATTATATACAACTATGGAAGAAAATGTAAAAGTATTGCTTTGCGAGGACGATGAGAACCTCGGCATGTTACTCCGTGAATACCTTGAGGCAAAAGGTTACAACACCGAACTCTGCCCTGACGGCGAGGCAGGCTACCGCGCCTTCACAAAGGAAAGCTACGACATCTGCGTCCTCGACGTCATGATGCCTAAGAAGGATGGATTCTCACTCGCATCCGACATCCGCCAGATCAACCTCGACGTACCTATCATATTCCTCACTGCCAAGCAGATGAAGGAAGACATCCTCGAGGGATTCCGCATCGGTGCCGACGACTACATCACCAAGCCTTTCTCTATGGAAGAACTCGTATTCAGAGTAGAGGCTATACTGCGCCGGGTGCGTGGAAAAAAGAGCAAGGAATCTACTTTATATCATATCGGACGTTTCACTTTCGATACGCAGAAACAGTTACTTACCATAGGAGATAAGCAGACGAAACTGACGACAAAGGAGAACGAACTGCTTGCATTGCTTTGTTCGCATGCAAATGAGATATTGCAACGCGACTTCGCTTTGAAGACGATATGGATTGATGATAACTATTTCAATGCTCGTTCAATGGACGTTTATATAACTAAATTGAGAAAACATCTTAAAGATGATGAACAGATTGAGATTATAAACATTCATGGAAAGGGATACAAACTGATTACTCCGGAAGAGGATTAAGAAAGTGTTTTCATGATACATACGTTATGCGCAAGATTGGTTTCTGATGCATAACAAATATAATCAGAAAGAGATTTGAGAGGTTTAAACTTGTCAAATCTCTTTTTGATTAGCGTAAGTCTGTAAAAATGAAACAAACAAAGATTACTTCGGGTTAAACAAAGCTGTTACGGAAAGACAGAAGTAACATAACTTTAATTCCTTGAACTAACTATATTTATAAGGATAAAAACAAGACCGCACATAAGAAAAATATTGATGTGTGGTCTTATTTTTATTCTTATTATTTGTATTATCTTATTCTGTCTGCCGACTTTATAAGCTTTTCATCATATATGATTCCATTACGTGCCAATACAAAAAATACCAACGAGACGAATGGTAAACATGCTGCAAAAGCCAAGTGGAAGATACCTTCCTCATCAATCGTTTTCAATATACCGAATGCAATCAATGCATAATATATATACCACAATATAGTCAGTATGATACAAATATTACACATCTTTATTTGCAGGTTACGTTTTTTGTACATAAATACAGCAGCAACAGACACAATACAAGTTGTTGCCAAAAGCAGGAACAGTGGCAATACAGAGAAATTCATAGTTCCATCACCTGTGACTACACATATATTATATATCAGGTTTTCAATTCCCATACTCTTAGGTTCTATGCTTCCGACTGGCATACTTAGGCATAGGAATGCAGATATGATAGCCGCAATGAGAAACAAAGTCTGCTTTCTTTGTATCATTTTGGTTGTTCTGAATTTTCTTTTGACGGATCACGCCAGTAAATATTGTTGTCTATAAATTCCTGTGTGGCAATTAGTGTTGGCTTAGGGAGTTTCTCGTAATAACGTGAAATTTCTATCTGCTCACGATTTTCAAACACTTCTTCCAAACTATCGTTATAAGAAGCGAACTCCGCAAGCTTCTTACTCAAATCCTGTTTGATTTCTGCTGATATTTGGTTTGCACGTTTTGAGATAATTGCAACACTCTCATAGATGTTACCGGTTTCTTCACATAAGTCCATCAAGTTACGTGTAACGGTGTTGACCGGTGCTTTTGACTTTTTGTAATCCATAAATCTGTTATATATCTTACTTTATTTTCTTAGTTATTATCCTTTGTATGCTTCTTGCAGATTTCTATATATTTCTCTGCTGTTTTACGTTCCGGCGAGTCGGGATATTCATTTATAAATCCATAGCACTCATCTTCTGCACTCTGATAACGTTCAAGGCTTTTCTCCTCAACACTCTGTTCTGCAAGTTCAAATTTGCTTTTCATAATAAGAACGGCAAATTCTTCGCGCATTTTTGTATATGGATAGTCTTTCAATGCGTTTTCTGCCGTTATTATACATGCTTCATAATTACTTCCGCCATGTGTACAGTTGCCGAAATAAGAACCTAAATTATAATACAGTTTTGCAGAAAGAAGCTCTTTTTCCACGAGCTTATCTTGCAATGTAAATAATTGTTTTTGAGCCTCGTTTTTCAACTTTGCATTAGGATAAAGGTCAAGATATTGCTGAAAGGCAGCTATTGCCGTGACCGTTTCCGATTGATCCAAACGTGGTTCAGGAGTAATCATATACAGGCTTTGACCTGCATAGAACGATGCCATTTCGGCATAATGTCCTTTCGGATAAGCCTCATAATATTTCTTGAAGTATGTTGATGCCGTCTCATAGTTGCGATTGCAGAACTCTGCCATAGCAAGCATGTAAAGGCATTCCTGTGCGTTATCTGTTCCTTTCTGTATTGTGACAAGCTCTTGCAATAACAAAATGGCACGACTATACTTACCGTTTGCAAAGCATTCTTTTGCATATTCGTACTTAAAGTCATAGTCATCAGACCTGTAAACTTTGTTGAATTCATTGACACAACTGCTAAAAAGAAGCACTGTACATATAATTATAAGAATACTTTTCTTCATAATTCACGTTTTGAACTGCAAAAATACATATATTTCCATTAATGGCAAAGCATTAAAGTTGTTTTTTATGGAAAAAGGATATAATAATATAGCTTTCCTAACATTAATGTTAGGTTTATGTGACAAAAGTATGTATAAAATCTTTCTAACACACTCTTTTACATTAACATTGACCAAATTCTTTTTATGTAATAAACTGCTTTTATTGTTATTGAATTTATACGATTAAATCAAGGTTATTGAAGAAAAAGTTCTGACTATGGTGTTGTGATTATTTTAATGCAAGTTCGGAAAATTCATTTTAATACAGTTGAGTATAAGCAGTTTACAATGCATACTTCAAAAGCTATTGTTTTGCAGTTCAAAAGGATAACTTTCGTGATGTAAAAGGATAGCTTTTGCAATGCAAAACAATAGCTTTTGAAAAGCCGTTTGTAACGTACTGGTTTTAAAGTATGGTTTTCTGAATTTTGACTATATATATAGCGGTGTTATACAATGTATTCCGAATATCAAACGAACAAATATTGTCATATAAAAATAACATTGATTTTAAGATTAATTCTTCAAACACACGTTGTTTATTAGTTTGTATTATAATACGGTATAACGTGGTTATTGTTTATCTTTCAACCTCAACTGCCATTTCCAAGCTGACTTCAATACGTCTTCGAGTGGTGTGTCTGCTTTCCAACCAAGCACATTATTGGCTTTATCTACATTTCCCCATACTTTCTCAATATCACCTTCTCTACGCGGTGCATATTCCCAATTTACTTTCACGCCGGTAGCTTTTTCAAAGCTTTCAACTATTTCAAGTGTCGAAATACCTGTACCTGTGCCTATATTGAAATATTCTATCGGGGCTGTTTCCATATCCAAAACCCTTGCCATAGCTGCCACATGAGCTTTCGCTAAATCAACAACGTATATGTAATCGCGTATGCAAGTTCCGTCATGCGTATTATAGTCGTTGCCGAATATTTTAAGTTGTTTGCGTATTCCGGCAGCAGTCTGTGTAACAAAAGGAATTAGATTCATTGGCACTCCGTTTGGAAGTTCGCCTATATATGCAGTAGGATGCGCACCTATCGGATTGAAATAGCGCAGTATTATGCTTTTTATATCAGCTCCGCTATGTATATAGTC
>CALGRN010000308.1 GCA_937880835.1 uncultured Prevotella sp.
AAGTAATGTTCCTTGAACGTTAGATAAGCTGCATCGAAATCTTTATTGCGCATTCCTTCGGGTATTGCGCGTTCCATTAGCTTCTTCACTCCGTTTCCAACAAATGCTTTTACCTCATCCGTTGTACGTTCAGGCATGCCGAACTTGCGCAAGGCATAATTGCAACTTGCCGCGAGGTCGGTCAAAGTGACGAGTAACGTTCCGTCTAAATCGAAAATATAAGTATTGTACATTCTTTTCCGTTTTAATATCATTAGTTCATGACTGTTGTTCCGCTATCATGCGCAATAAGTCAATATTCTGTTTTGTCTGTACTTTCTTCCCACATCTTGAAAGCTCTTGCAGCCTCTTCTGGCAGCAGTATCTCCATTTGCTTATGGCGGTCTGACGGATTAAGAGAAATCTCCTCGTATATGAAATCATCGTCAAACCCTATCTTGGCAGCATCTTTCCTGTTGTTGGCATAATATATTTTGCCTATCCGAGCCCAGTATATCGCGCCCAGACACATAGGGCAAGGTTCGCAACTTGTGTATATATCGCAGTCTGACAGGTCGAATGTTCCGAGCCGTCTTGCAGCCTTTCTTATGCAGTTTACTTCCGCATGTGCAGTCGGATCATTATCAATCGTTACGCTGTTCGACGCTTCTGCCACTATCTCATTGCCTCTCACAATCACCGCTCCGAATGGTCCGCCACCGCTTCTGACGCTTTCTTCCGACAAGGCAATAGCCTTTCTCATAAAAAATACCTTTTCCATTTTATTTCTGTTTTATGGTTCAAATAGCTAAGCAACGCAGTTTCGGATGCATTGCATGATAATCATTGTGCAGCAAAGACCATGTTCTTGAAATCTATTACAATCTTTCCCATCTTGCGAAAACTGTCCAATCCGATAGTTCCATCGAAGTTAAGCAATGGAGTGGGGGTGCTTGTTGTCATCACAACGATAGCCTTTTTAATACAAAGCGGTTTTTCTGCAATGTTCAGACATATATCCGGCATAATGAAAGAAGTTTGATATATTATTCCACCGAAGCCTGCCATTCCGCCGATATGACTTTTCCCGTATCGCGCAACCTCTGCTATGTGGTTTTCGTAATATTTAGGACTGAATATTGTTGCATCCGAACCGCAGTCCAAATTCATTATCAGCGATTCTTTGTTTCTGAATGCATTCACGCAAAGAGTCGTTCCCAAGTTTATGCACATATTACTTTTTGCGTTCTTTGGTGTGGCATGTTTGCGTGCAGTAATCTCGTTATTGCCGAAATCCAAGCATATTTCTTCAAACAAAGTCATAAACGGCAAGCCCAATATAGCTTGTATTCCGTCGGTATGCTGTTTTATTCTTTCGTTTCCCTTGTTTATGTCAAGCACATAGAAAGGCACATTGTATATTTTCAAGTCGCCTGCAACTATCGAGTCGGCTATTGCAAGTTGTCCGCTTAAAGCCTTTGTCCCGAACGACATTACGCTGTCTGCTATTATCCTCATCCTGCATTTTTCTGCCACTTCTTTTGTCACAACGTTCTTTGATGCACCTGTATCGAATATTATATTCTGTTTCTTTCCGTTTATTTTTCCACCTATATTTATAAGCGTGACAATAGAATCTCCTTTCATTTCTTGTTTGAAATTAAACGTGAAAGCATCATTTTGCACGGCTATTTTGTTTATTTCATACTTTGCCAAAGCCTTGTATCTGTTTTCAAGAATCATGAAAGTTTCAAGCGTCTGCTGTTTTACCGATCCTGAAATCTGCTTTACGAACTTCTCCATTATATCGCTTGCTTTGGCATTTTCACCTTTACTGCTGTAATTCTCGGCAAGTATTTGAACGATGGAACAAGAATTTCCGAACCCCAACATGCCTTGTTGGTTCATTAGCAAATCGTTCATTGAGCTTCGCATGTCATCTGTTCTGTTGAACGAATAGTCGAGCATTGCCTTTGTAAACTGTCTTATGAAAGGCGACATCTTGCTGCTATTCTTGTCGTAAACCTCTTGCAATTTGAACCATTCGCTTCTGTTTATATACTCTCCGGCTATCGAATCGGCTTGTTGTGCTGTTGCAGATAGTACGATAAATATGGCAGAAAGTAATGTTATAACCCTTTTCATATTTTCTTATATTATAAGTAAAGTTGATATGTAGCTGTAATTCTACGCTTGCATATCTTAAATTTTTCCGTTCTCTTCTTCATATATACGTTCGAAAACTTGTCGTAATCGTTCTTTATCGGCAATTATTTCGCGTATGATCTTTATGTTTTTCTCGTTTGGAGTACCTGTAATCCATAGCCTCATATAACCGTTTACAGAATATTTTTCTTCAATATGATGATTGAAACGTTGCCATTGTTCTTCCTTGTTTTTATCAGGATAGTTTGACAGACCGTATTCAACAGCACGCCTGAACACAGTTTCCGGGTCGAGATCTCTGTCAGCTTCTGCCACTATTTTACCATATATGCTTCGCGGAGAGTGGCTCGCTGACGCTCTGTGATCTTCAACAGCTTCTTTCATTATCTTTATTTGTTCTGCCGAGAACCATTTTTTCAGACGTGCATCGTTTGCAAGAATCTTCCCTCCCGTTATATGATGTATAGCGCGCGGACCATTCATTCCCAAGTCATGATAAGCCGCAACGACATACACCATGTTT
>CALGRN010000309.1 GCA_937880835.1 uncultured Prevotella sp.
TGTATTCCTCATCGTCCTCCGGCGTATGTATCGGTTGGAAACTGTCTTTACCGTAATGGGCATAATGTCCGGAAGTGACATAAAGATTCTTTGAACCTATATGCGGAGTTATTATCTCTTGATAGCCGAAACGTTTCTGAATCTTGCGCAACATGTCTTGAAGGCGCAGGCGAAGTTCTGTTCCTTTCGGCAGCCAAATAGGCAAACCTTTACCTACGCGCTCTGAAAACATGAACAATTCCATTTCCTTTCCAATCTTCCTATGGTCACGCTTCTTTGCTTCTTCAAGCATTACGAGATACTCGTCGAGCATCTTTTTCTTAGGGAAAGTGATACCGTATATACGTGTCATCTGTTCTCTTTTTGCGTCTCCGCGCCAAAATGCACCTGCCACGCTCGTTATCTTTATTGCCTTTATAGCACCCGTAGAAACGAGATGAGGACCACGACAAAGGTCGGTAAATGCTCCTTGCGTGTATGTAGATATAGTTCCGTCTTCGAGATCCAAGTCTATATGCTCGCACTTATAATCTTGTCCGTCTTCCTTAAACTCTCGCAGAGCATCAGCCTTTGACACGTTACGGCGCACGACAGGCTCGTTCTTCTTTGCCAATTCGCGCATTTTATCCTCTATCTTAGGGAAATCCGATTCGGATATTACAACTCCTTCCTTAGGCATGACGTCATAAAAGAATCCGTTCTCTACTGCCGGACCGAATCCGAACTGTATGCCCGGATAAAGCTCTTGCAATGCTTCTGCCAGCAAATGGGCAGACGTATGCCAGAACGTATGCTTGCCTTCTTCGTCCTCAAACTTATACAAAGATATTGCAGCATCTTCGTTTATAGGACGGTTAAGTTCTACCGTTTCGCCATTAATCCCGCAAGATACAACGTCACGGGCGAGAGCCGGCGATATACTCTCTGCGATTTGTAACCCGGTTATGCCTTGTTCGTACTCACGAACAGAGCCATCCGGAAAAGTGATTTTAACCATAACAAATTAGTTTATTAATCTTATCTAATTGCAAAATTAATATATTGTTTTGACATAAAGCTCTTTATGACTTTATTTTTTATCTGATGAATAACGTTTGATGATACTGTAAGCATCATAAATACCAAGCTCGCCGGCTTTACTTAAATCATTTATTCCTTCGGCAGTGTTGTTGCCGTATATGTGTGCAAGTCCTCTGTTGAAATATGCTTCGGCAAGTCTTGCATCTATTTCTATTGCCTTAGTATAATCGTCTATCGCTTTCTGATAGTCTTTCATTGAAGAATAAAGATTGCCTCTGTCATAATATATATATGCATTCTGAGGGCTTAGGCGCAATGCTTCCTTAAAATCGTCAAGCGTGCGGAGCATTTTCAGCTTAGTGTCAACACCGCGCGAGTCGTTGAATTCATTCATCATCGTTTGGCATACAGCACGCTGCCAGTAAGCCAAAGCAGAACTGCTGTCGGTCTGAATGTAAACTGTAAGATCGTTGATTGCATCATCCAAATTCTGAACAGACGCATAAACGATGGCTCTCTGCATTATAAGCGACTTTATATCTTCTGTTTTTTTCGCTGCATTTATATTATTTGAAAGCGAATCAATCATATCGAACAACATGCGCGATTGCGATTCGTCAAGAGTCTTTGGATTACATGTTATGTATATGTTTCGTCCGTTTTTTCCTATATTTTTATTAAGAATGTCAACTTCCTTATCGTAAACGACATTGCTCTTTATGCCATTTTCATATTTTGCGAATGACAAAACGTACATTGGTTGAAATACTACATCGACATTCCTGTTCTGCACACGTCCCCTGTATTCATTCTGATACTCATGTTCTACCGTGTTTTCGTCAGCTACTACTATTTGATTATATTTTTCCAAATCTATCTCGCTTCGCTTTCTCATTTGCCTGCGTTTGTTCTTGCTCCAACGCGGTTGTATGCCGAGATGCTTGTTCATCTGGGCTTTGAATATGCGGAACTCATCCTTTTCGGCTTTCGCTATCATTCCAAGACGGCGATAACAATTTGCGCGATATGATAATCCTGTCCAGAAATTAGGGAACTTTTCGATAACTTTCGTGTAATCTCTTATAGCTCCGCGAAGGTCTCCTGTCTTGTCAAGCAATGTAGCACGATTGAAAAGAGCCATGAGATTGTCCGGTTCTATCTTTAAAACATAATCGAAATCTGTTATCGCACGATTGTCATCACCTACCTGTTGGCGAAGCAATCCGCGATTATAATGAGCGAGAAAGTTATTCGGATCTAAGTCGAGAGCGGTATCATAGTCAGCCATTGCACCTCTCAGGTTGTTTATGTTGTAACGTGCCAAAGCTCTGTTTATGTAATTGCTGACATTTTTCGGTTTAAGATGTATAGCCTTGCTCAGATATTCATCACCTTCTTTCCACTGGCTTTTTGAAAGAGATATGATAGCCCGTGCCGTCCATGCCTCACCATCGTAGGGGTCGAGTTCAAGGCTTTTATCCAACCATTTAACTGCTTCCGCAGTATCTTTCTGAATAAGAAATACCTCTGCTTTCAGTGCATGAGATTTGGAAAAGTCTTTCCATCTGGTTATCATAGTATCCAAGTCGGATTGTGCCTTTTCATAATCTTTGTTTTCTATGCGGCACAAAACACGATTGAACCAAAGGTTACGGCTCGTTGGTTCGAGCTTTATCGACATATCATAATCGCTTATTGCATCTTCATATCTCTTTTGTTTTATCCTGCACAAACCACGCAGTTCGTATATACCGGATATATAAGGATTGAACTTTACTGCTTCCGAGCAGTCATTTTCCGCGCCGATATAGTCTTCAAGATAATATTTTGCAACGCCCCTGTAAAACCATGCTTCATAAAGATATGGCTTGGATGAAATCACACGATTGAAATACTGTATGGAAAGAACGTAATCTTCATAATAAAGCGCGCTACGTCCGTTCATTATCAATCTGTCGATATTGAACTGTGCCTTTACGCCTATCGCTATAAATAACAGGTATAAGATTACAGCTTTTCTATACATTGCTCAAACAATGATGACTTGATTAAAAATTAAGATTTTACAAGTTGACAAGTCATATATTAAACATCAGCATTGGCAAATCAACAATCAAATCTTTTAAATCAGTATGTTTATTTCACCGGTTTTGTCCGATAATTGCATCGGTATCGTCCTTGCAGCATTGCGCGCAACTTGCTTTTTATGAGTTGTTTGCGCAATGGAGAGATGCGGTCTATAAACATTTTTCCGTCAAGATGGTCGAATTCATGCTGCATGACTCTTGCAAGATAACCTTCTATCCATTCGTCATGAGCATTCATTTCTCTGTCAAGATACTGCACGCGTATTCTTGTTGGACGAGTGACGTTCTCATGAATGCCCGGCAAACTCAAACATCCCTCTTCCATTGTCTCTTTTTCTGCATTCTCATCGAACTCCACTATATGCGGATTTATGAATACTTTGCGAAATCCTTTGTATTCCGGGAAATCATCGGACAACACGTTAAGGTCTATCACATACAATCTTATCGATTTTCCTATTTGCGGTGCGGCAAGTCCGATACCGTCCGACTCGTCGAGCGTATCAAACATATCAGCTATCAGTTCTTCCAATCCCGGATAGTCTGCCGTTATGTCCTCTGCCACTTTTCTTAATACCGGCTGACCATATATATATATAGGTAATATCATTATAAAAAACATTCATACTATTTAAAACTTTTTTTATAGTTTCAACATTTCTTTTTGCAAATTCATATTCTCTATTATAATATTCTGTGTTAT
>CALGRN010000310.1 GCA_937880835.1 uncultured Prevotella sp.
GCAAAGGTAGTTCTTTTATTTTTCACAGCCAAATATTTCTTTCTTTTTTTATAATAAAGAGATTAAACGTAAATCTTTTAATAATCCCGATTTAGTTTTGAAAATTTATATAATGGCTTTGTATTTCCTGTATGGCGAGTTTTATTGCATATAAAGAATTAAAGAGTGTTAATAGTTGGTTCTTTTTGTTCTTTTTCTTTTAAAATCTTGTTTTTTTATACTATATTTGCAGAAAATCCAGTAAATGAATGTATCTATGATAAAGAATATACTTTATATAACGTTTGCAATCGTATTTATGTTCGGTGTGCATACTAATGCGAGAGCGGAGAGTGCAATAGAGATAATAGAGAATGAGAACCAGAACATAACTATATCTGTTTCTCAATCTACATTGCATATTTCCGGTGCTATGGGGCAGACTCTTTATATTTATAATGTTACGGGAGTTTGTGTTATGAGTATAAAGATTGATAGTGCAGATAAACGCTGTGACCTGAATATTCCAAAAGGATGTTATATCGTAAAGGTAGGTAGGGTAGTGCGTAAGATATCCGTGAGATAATTATTTTATCATATTTTTTTCATGATGATAAATTTTTCGGTGACGTGATATTACGTCACCGATTTTTGTTTATAATAACACTGGATATATTAATTAACGCATAATTGATTAATTCTGCGTTAATGTCATGTTTCTTATCCTAAGTATTTCATGAGTATTTTAGCATTTCCGCTGTCGCGTAACTTGGCAATGCTCTTCTCTCTTATCTGTCTTACGCGTTCACGCGTGAGTCCTAATTGGTCTCCGATCTCTTCAAGTCCTTTCTCATGACAACCTATACCGAAGCATTCTCTTATGATGGTTATCTCGCGTTCTTTAAGAACTTTGTTAAGCACAGTATTGAGTTCTTGCGCCATACTCTCGTGATCGACGTATCTGTCGGTTCTACTGTCATCGCCACTTGGCATTACATCGAGCATACAATTATCCTCTCCGTCTTGGAAAGGTGCATCAATGCTTACGTGATGTCCGTCTGCCATGAGACTCTGCCCAATCTTTTCTTCGTCAAGTTTGGTGGCATCGGAAAGCTCGGACACCGATGGATGACGTTGATTTTCCTGCTCAAACTTGTTTATTTCATGGTTTATCTTGTTCAAAGAACCAACCTGATTGAGTGGCAGACGTACTATACGACTCTGCTCTGCTATTGCTTGTAAGATGCTTTGACGTATCCACCATACGGCATAAGATATGAATTTGAAGCCTCTTGTTTCGTCAAACTTCTGCGCTGCTTTAATAAGTCCGATGTTACCTTCATCAATCAAATCGGTCAGAGTAAGTCCCTGATGCTGGTATTGTTTGGCAACTGACACAACGAAGCGCAGGTTTGCGGTGACGAGTTTATCCTTTGCTTTCTCGCCTTCCGGTCCTCCTTTCTTTATTTTCTGTGCCAATTCAATTTCTTCGTCTATTGATATGAGAGGTGCACGTCCTATTTCCACAAGATATTTATCTAATGCTTCACTCGAACGGTTTGTAATACTTCTTTGAATTTTTAGCTGTCTCATCTTTTATACCTTAAAACTTATAAGTGACTGAATATCATGCGAATAACAAGAGTTTGTTTCTTTGACGCTGCAAATATACAAAAAATATGATTACGTTGTTACTCGCAGAGGGTTTATTAATTGTTAAATAAACGTAATGGTTTCTACTCTCAAAGAATTTGCGAATAATTGTTCGTGTTTTCAAAAGTTATTCTTTTGCGTTGCAAGAGCTATTGTTTTGCACTGCGAAAGTTATCCTTTTACGTGCTGAAAGTTATCCTTTTGAAAAATGGCACGAAAACAGTTGTCCGGCAATGTCTTAAAAACGCATGTACGTTTGATGTTATATTATGCGTCGTTTCTGATAATCTTGTTATTATATATTATATCTTTCCTGCCTTGTTATTATAAATTCTTCTGCCTTTTTTAAGTCTTCCGGTGTATCTATTCCGATGGTTTCAAAGTCTGTGAGACCTACTTTTATTCTGTATCCGTTTTGCAACCAACGCAGCTGTTCCAAACTTTCGGCAATTTCGAGTGATGATTGAGGAAGCCTTGTTATATCTTTCAATATTCTTGTTTTATAGGCATATAGTCCAATGTGCTTTAAAAACGGGTATTTGTTGAGCCAATTATTCTTACTTTCTCCTCTTATAAAAGGAATCACACTGCGCGAGAAATACATTGCATAACCCTGATTATCCATTACTATTTTTGGCGAGTTGGGATTTTCCAATGCTTCTATGCTGTCGAAACGTTTGCCTAATGTGGCAATATCCGTGTTGCTGTCAGCAAAACATCTGCATACCGTGTCTATCTGAGATTTATTTATGAATGGTTCATCTCCCTGTATGTTTACCACCACATCGAAATCTCCTCCGATTATTCCGATAGCTTCTTCTATGCGGTCTGTACCGCTTTTATGATTTGGCGAGGTCATTACAGCTTTTCCGCCGAAACTCTCCACTGCATTGAATATACGCTTGTCATCGGTGGCTACATAAACATCTTCAAGTGCATGTGACGCCTGTTCATATACGTGTTGTATGATAATCTTTCCGGATAACAATGCGAGCGGCTTGCCGGGAAAACGCGATGATGCGTATCTTGCAGGTATAATTCCTATAAATTTCATATTATTTCTGTTTATAGTGCAAAGTTAACATAAATATATTAATGTGAGAAAGAAGCCTTTGGAATATTTATTTGTTGTGAATTTCTATTTGTTAAATAGTAATTCTATTACTTAATTTTTCAGTGTCCTTTATCCTGTTCTCGGTAAATTTTCGTACTTTTGGAAAATAATTTCATAAATTGGGATAAAAGTGAGAAATAAGATATTAGCATTGATTATGGCATTCCTTCCAATTGCGGGATTTGCTCAGAAGATAACATTGGGTTCTTGTACAACAAAGGACGGTGGACAATATAAAGGAGAAATGGTAGGTGGAAAACCTAACGGCAAAGGAAATACGCTGTTCAAGAATGGCGATACTTACGAGGGAGAATATGTCAAAGGACGTCGTCAGGGATATGGCATATATACGTTTTCCGACGGTGAGAAGTATGAAGGACAATGGTTTCAAGACCAACAGCATGGCAAGGGAACTTATTATTTCATGAACAATAATAAATATGTAGGACTTTGGTTTCGCGATTATCAGCAAGGGCATGGCGTTATGTACTACTATAACGGCGATAAATACGAGGGAAACTGGCATCAGGATCATAGAAACGGAAAAGGAAGATATACGTTTGCTGGTGGTGCATATTACGATGGCGAATGGAAAAACGACCAAAAAAGCGGTAAAGGATTTTTCGATTGGGGTGATGGCACTACTTATGACGGAATGTGGGAGAACAATCAGCGTTCCGGCAAAGGAACTAACAGATATGCCGACGGCGATGTTTATATAGGCGATTGGAAAGATGACATACAGAACGGTAAGGGTATTTATAAATTCCAAAACGGTGACATTTACGAAGGTGCATACATGCAAGGAGAGCGCACGGGAGAAGGTATATTCAAGTATGCCAACGGCGATAAATATACAGGACGCTTCAAAGACGGATGCAAGGACGGCATAGGTACGCTTGTTTGGAATAACGGCGACTCTTATACAGGAGAGTGGAAAGACGACTTGCAGAACGGAAGAGGCAAGCTCGTGAAGAAAAACGGTGATGTATTCGAAGGTAACTTCAAGAACGGAAAAGTTGAAGGAGAAATCATAATTCACTATTCAGACGGTAGCAAATTCAAAGGAACATACCGCAACGGCAAACGCCATGGTGTGGCTATCGAGGTTTCCAAAGACGGAAAAAGATTTGAGGGAACTTACAATGATGACAGACGTGATGGCAAGTTTGTAGAAAAAGACAGAAACGGCAGTATAACTGCGCGCGGACATTATGATAGCGGCAAGCGATTTGAAGATTAAACTTATTGCTTTAAATGGCGTCTGTCGATATGTTTCATAATCATAAATACTTTTGTTAAATGATGAAGACAAAGACCGCAACTGCTAAGGTTGCAAGACAAAAAGCAAAGAATGATTCTAATAAACATATAGGACTTGTTCGTAAAGATATTTATCTTAAACCGTACGAAGATGCCATTCGAGGCAGACATGAATACGCTCTTTGGAAAGAAAATAAACTTACGGATAACGGTAAGAAACGTATTTCGGATGTATCTAACGGCTATGATTATTACGGATTGCATAAAACATCGCGCGGTTGGGTATTCCGTGAATGGGCACCGAATGCCGTAGAGATATATCTTATAGGTGATTTCAACGATTGGAAAGAAACTCCCGAATACCGTGCAAAGCGCATAGAAGGAACGGGAAATTGGGAATTGAAACTCACAAATAAAGCTTTGAAGCATGGCGATTTGTATAAAATGCGTGTTCATTGGAATGGGGGAGAAGGAGAGAGAATACCCGCTTAGGCGCAACGTGTTGTACAAGATGACGTGACAAAGATTTTTTCTGCACAGGTATGGAATCCGAATGAACCTTATGCTTGGAAGAAAACAAAATTCAAACCCAATGTTTCGCCACTTCTTATATATGAATGTCATATAGGAATGGCACAGAATTCAGAGAAAGTAGGTACTTATAAAGAATTCCGTGAGAATGTGTTGCCGCGTATAATAGAAGACGGATACAACTGCATACAGATAATGGCTGTGCAGGAACATCCTTACTATGGCTCTTTCGGTTATCATGTAAGCTCGTTCTTCGCAGCATCAAGCAGATTTGGAAACCCCGAAGAATTGAAAGAGCTTATAGATGTTGCGCATATAAACGGAATAGCCGTTATCATGGATATTGTGCATTCGCATGCTGTAAAAAACGAGGTTGAAGGTCTTGGAAATATTGCAGGTGATGCCAATCAATACTTCTATCCGGGCGACAGACGCGAGCATCCTGCTTGGGACAGTCTTTGTTTTGATTATGGAAAAGATGAAGTCTTGCACTTTCTTCTAAGCAACTGTAAATACTGGCTCAATGAATTTCACTTCGACGGATTTCGTTTCGACGGTGTCACATCTATGATTTATTACAGTCATGGGCTTGGTGAAGCTTTCACATCTTATGACGATTACTTCAACGGAGGGCAGGATGACAATGCTATTTGTTATCTCACTCTTGCGAATAAACTTGTACACGAGGTTAATCCTAATGCCATAACGATAGCCGAAGAGGTTAGCGGCATGCCGGGATTGGCAGCAAAGTTCGATGACGGAGGCATGGGCTTCGACTATCGCATGGCTATGAATATCCCCGATTTCTGGATAAAGCTGATAAAAGAACATAAGGATGAAGACTGGAAACCGAGTTCAATATTCTGGGAAGTGAAGAACCGTCGTGAAGACGAAAAGACCATATCATATTGTGAAAGCCATGATCAGGCACTTGTAGGAGATAAAACCATTATTTTCAGACTTATCGATTCTGACATGTATTGGCATTTCAAGAAAGGTGATGAGAATGATGTTGTGCATCGAGGAATAGCATTGCACAAGATGATAAGACTTATAACAGCAGCTACAATAAACGGAGGTTACCTCAATTTTATGGGAAACGAGTTCGGACATCCGGAATGGATAGACTTTCCGCGTGAAGGAAATGGGTGGAGTCATAAATATGCACGCAGGCAATGGGACTTGGTTGACAACCATGACTTGAACTATCATTATCTGGGAGATTTTGACAGAGAGATGCTTAATGTGATTAAGCGAGAGAAGAATTTCAACAGAACGGCAGTACAGGAGATATGGCACGACGATTCAGATCAGGTTCTTGCGTTTATGAGAGGAGATTTGATATTCGTCTTTAATTTCAGTCCTGTGCATTCATACACCGACTACGGTTTCCTCGTAAGCACCGGTTCTTATGATGTAGTGCTTAATACCGATGCCGAAAAGTTTGGCGGAAACGGTTTTGCTGATGACACGATGACTCATCTTACCAATTATGATCCGGTCTATGTTAAGGAACATAAGGAATGGTTGAAGCTTTACATACCTGCCCGTTCTGCCGTTGTGTTAAAAAAGAATTGATATGGTTTCGGTCAAACAGAACATTATCTTGATAACAAGAGTTGTGTGTGCTGTATTGTTTTGCACATTTACCTTTCTTTTCCTTTATAGCTATCAGGCAGACATATTATCCGTTATTCAATATATATTGTCTGGTGGAGCTACACGTTACGAGCCTACCATAGGTGCGTTTCTTATAACGTTAATTCTTTATTTGTTGCATCTCGGGGTTTATACGTTGACACGTTTAAACTGCTTTACTCACGCTTTGACCTATTTCCCATCACTTCTTATACTTGTTTTCATTACTGATATAAGTCCGGATGTAACCAAAGATTTCTCTTTCGGTATATGGGTTTGGATATTTCCCATATCGATTTTGTTATGGGTAGCGGCAGTATGGTATTTAAAACGGATTGATACAACCGCCTCTGCAAACTGTTCGGGTAGTTTCATCATACGCGTTTTATGGATTAATTCTGCCGTCCTTTCACTTATGTTTTTACTTGTCGGACTGTCGAGCAATGGCAATGACGTGTTTCATTACAGGATGCGTATGGAGAATTGTCTTATCGAAAAGAAATACGATGCGGCAATAATGACGGGTAGAAAGAGTCTCGCATGCGACAGCAGTCTGACGATGTTGCGCGCCTATGCGCTTTCATGTAAAGGCGAATTGGGTGAGCGTCTCTTTGAGTTTCCGCTTGAAGGAGGCAGCAAAGCCTTGCTTCCCGACGGGCAGACGGTTAAGAGCATAATGTATCCGGCAAGCAAGATACGCGCTCATTACAGGAAAAAGAAATATCATGCCGATTATGAATTGTGCTCGTTGCTTTTAGACAGACGCATTGATGAGTTTGCCGAAAGTATATCGAAGTATTACAATATCAACGACAAGCTGCCGAAACACTATCGTGAGGCATTGCTTCTATACACTCATATGCGTTCAAATCCGGTTGTGGAATATCATAATGATCTGATGAATGCTGATTTCCAAGACCTTCAAGAGATGGAAAAGAAAACCGCCGACGTGCGCAAACGTATCAACGATGTGTATTCTACGTTCGGCAATACATACTGGTATTACTATGAATATGGAAATAAAGTAAGATGATATGAATGTTAAGAGCACGAAAGAAATGACGTCTTTACTCTTTGTTTGTCTTGGAAACATCTGCCGTTCTCCTGCCGCAGAGGGTGTGATGAAGCATAAAGTGTCTCAGGCAGGCATCAGCGACAGGTTCTTTATAGACTCCGCAGGTATCGGAGGTTGGCATGCAGGAGAGTTACCCGACATCCGTATGCGTACTCATGCGCTGCAAAGAGGCTACCTGCTTGAAAGCAAAGCAAGGAAGTTTGTTGTTTCCGACTTTATGCAATTCGACTATATCATAGTTATGGACGATGATAACTATAAGAATATCTGTGCCTATGCTTCGAGCGATGAAGAACGTGCAAAGGTTCTGAAGATGAAGGATTTCTTCTCAAAGTACAAGGGAAGAACATCCGTGCCCGACCCTTATTACGGCACAGACAAAGATTTTGAACTTGCGATAGACTTGATAGAAGACGGATGCAGCGGCATTCTCGAAAGATTGCAGGGGCAGACCCGGAGTCTTTCCTATACTTCAAACGAGTAGCAAGGGGAAATAAATTGACGCGCGTATTCATGCACGACGTGCAAAAAAGACTGTTGATATATTGAATCGTGATAAGAAAAGCGTTATAAAAGATAATTTTGTTTGTTTTTTTGTCTTTTTCTTGCAATTTTCAAGAAAAAGAAGTATTTTTGTATGCAAATTGAAAACAAATAGGTTAAAGCTTAAATATTATATATTATGAGACAGCCGATAACTGTAAATAAAACTTTTATGCACTGCGATGAAAACTGTCACATGAATGCATTTTATCTCGCTTCTGTCAGATATTCTCAAGTGTTTTGGGAGGGTACGTTTAAGTATTTTAGCGGCTTCTGTGCCGTTTATGCTCTCTGTGCTATGATTGGAAAACATACGAGAAAAACCCCACTTACATCTCCGATACAAGGAGGTTCGAGCGGAACTTTCTGCGTTGAAACTATCTTGGTGTCGCAACAACAGGACGACGGTGCTCCGGCAATGGAAGGATATTGCGGACAGACAGGGCGTCTGTACCTACAGTGATATTAATTATTAAAACAATTATGTATAACTTTTTAATTAAACAAAGAAGAATGAAAACAAATTTATTCAAGAACATGACGACGGCTATAGCCGCGTTGTTCATCGCAATGCTTGCCCTGCCGCAGACGGCTCAGGCACAGACTAAGGAAGCTTACGTGGTGAAAAACTTAGACGATAAAACTCTCACGTTCTACTACGACACTAACAGGCATGCATGGGCAGAGAATGCTGCTACCAGCGTGTACGGAATCAACGACGAGCAGCAAGATGAAGACGGTTTCTATCCGGCATGGGCGGGAACCTATAAACAGCATGCAGACATTACCAAAGTTGTATTTGACGCGTCGTTCAAGGACTACCGACCACAAAGTACAGCAAATTGGTTTCACTATTGCACCGAATTGAAGGAAATCAGTGGCATGGAGAACCTAAATACCGTGAAAGTAACCGACATGGGCGGAATGTTCAATGGCTGCAAAGCCCTTACCTCGCTTGACCTTTCGGGCTTCAATACTGAGGACGTAACCAACATGAGCGAAATGTTCAGTTTTTGCGGAGCTCTTACCTCGCTCAACCTTTCGGGCTTCAATACTCAGAACGTATCAGACATGAGCGGAATGTTCAATTACTGCAAAGCCCTTACCTCGCTTGATCTCTCGGGCTTCAATACTCAGAACGTAATCAACATGAAAACCATGTTCAATAGTTGCAGTGCTCTTACCTCGCTCGACCTTTCAAACTTCAATACCCAGTACGTAATGAACATGGGTGGAATGTTCTCTGACTGCAGTGCCCTGCAATCGATAAACCTCTCGAGCTTCAATACAGAGAACGTAACCTACATGGGCTTAATGTTCACTGACTGCAAAGCCTTGACTTCTATTGATCTCTCAAGTTTCAATACCGGGAACGTAACCGACATGAGCTTAATGTTCTCTGACTGCGAAGCCCTGCAATCGATCGATCTCTCGAACTTTAATACAGGGAATGCAATCTACATGTATTTCATGTTCACAAACTGCAAAGCTCTCACTACTATATACTGCAACAACACATGGACGTGTAGTGGTAGCTCTGAATGGATGTTCGGCGGATGCACGCAGCTCGTGGGCGCAGTGGCATTCGATGAAAGCAAGACTGATGTAGCTATGGCTAACCCTGAGACGGGATATTTCACGAAGAAAGCAACAGACGGTATAGAAAGCGCAACTGCCGATGTATCTGTTAGGAAGCAGGGCACGTATAATCTGCAAGGCGTGCGCATGGCTGACGATTTCGACCGTCTGCCCGCAGGCATTTACATTGTTGACGGCGAGAAAGTGGTGAAGAAGTAATGAAACCATTCGGACACGTGTGCATGTGGTGATTTCTGTCATGCACGTGTCTGTCTCTTTATTCGTCATGTGTCTGTATCATTCAGGCACATGACGAATTTCTTTGTATGCATGTGTGGATGTTGATTGAAGGCACGTTGGTGTGGGGGACATTGTTATTGATTTCATACAGGTACAGGGTGTTTCGGACAGACACAGGGGCTGTCCCTACATTCAGGGTAAATTCAATTATTGTAAATGGGGACACTTCACGTAATCAACGCGTGAGGACAGACCA
>CALGRN010000311.1 GCA_937880835.1 uncultured Prevotella sp.
ATTAATTGATAATTTAAAGCGACAAAAAGCTCCGTTATTCATCAAATTATCGAACGAATTAAATTAATCGAACTAACGTTATATTATTCATCTGTCGCCGACAAATAATGCTATCTGCCTATCATTCGTGAACTCGGTAAACATTGCCTCATATACTTCATATCTCATATAATAACACTTTATATTGTCGTTCAAGTAGGGTTATTAAATTCTCAATGTGTTTAGGATTTAATCAATACTCTGCTATGATTTATTAAAGTTGTAAAAACAAGGAAATGACAATGTTGTATTCTATTCACGCTTTTGCAACGAAGATGCAACATGGGGGGACTACTTTTGCAGTGTCTTTAGGCCAAGGACTATATAAAAGTTATGAATTTTAATATTTTAAACATGAATCGCAAAAGACTACTCAAAAGATTCGTCCTGTCAGTATTAATCATCGGTGCATCGGCAAACGGCATGAATGCACAGGACATCAATGCTCTCAAAGAGAGCGATTACAGCATTCCGTCGTGGGTTAACTTGAAAATAGCCTACAACAAATTACAGTCGGCTCAACAGCCATACAGCATTAATATGGTGTATAATGGAGATCCGACGACTCGTATGGCATTCAATTGGTTCACCAATCTAACTGGCGTAAAAGGAGAGGTTCAAATCGTTGAAAAGGCAGATGCTACCGTAGAAGATTTTAATAATGCCGGAATAATGATCTTCAAGGCAGATGTTAAGGATGCCCGATTGAATTATTACGGCAAGAAAAACACTGAGGAAATTGAAAAAACCGGTATTCAGATTGGCGATAAGAAAGATTACACTGCGCATAAAGCAGTTGCCACAGGACTGAAACCTGCTACAACTTATTGTTTCCGCGTGGGCAGTGAAGGTGCATGGAGCGAAATAGGAACATTCACTACTGCGAAAGCAGGCAAGAACGATTTCTCCTTTATCTATATTACCGACACACAGGCAAACACAGTAGAAATGTTCGATATATCGCAAAAGACGGTTCATAGAGCATTCAATACTGCACCCGGTGCAAACTTCCTTTTATGTAATGGAGACTTTGTGGAAACTTCCGGTGCTGAGAACTCAGAGTGGGAGTGGGAGCAATGGTTCTCTACCATGCAGGATTGTTGGTTGAAAATGCCTATTGTTCCTATTCAGGGAAACCATGACACAAGTGTCAACAACAATTTCAGCCTGCACTTTAACACCGACACAACATACAACGACATAGCAGGAGTTGTGCCCACTGCAATGGACGGAACCGTATATTCATTTGTTTATGGCGACGCTTTGTTCTTGGTTGTCAACTATGAAGATTGGAAGAAAGAAGACTATTTCAAGTCTTTGGCAGAATGGATGCGCAAAGAAGTTGAAAAGCATCCCGACACAAGATGGCGTATAGCTGCTTATCACAAATGTATGTTCACAGGCAGCAGGTCTCACCAGAGCGACAAAGATCAAGTGGCATTAAGAGAAGCAATGTTGCCGGTATTCGACGAATTGAAAATAGACCTCGCACTGCAAGGGCACGACCATATTTATGAAGTTATAGGTCCGGTTGTCAACACCAACAAGACGCTTGCGAGCAATGCCATTGAAGAACTGATAGATGTTACGGGCGGCGTTCGCGAAAACATGACAGGAAAACAGGGTGGTGTGTACAATGTGGCAAACGGAACATTGTATTTCCTTAACAACTCTGCGGGAAGGAAGAAGTATGAACCACGCAACGAGGAAGAAATGAAAGCAGAAGAGCCTGTTCATCTTGTGCAAAATTATTGGGGATTGTTCTCGGGCAAGTTCGGACAAACAGGCGAGCCTACGTTCAGTTCGGTATCCGTAACCAACGATGCCATTGACATCGTGACCTATACGGTAGATGGAAATGGAAAAGAAACAGTATTCGACAGTGGTAAAGAAAACCAACAATGCAATAGCAAATCCCACCGGCGGAAAGGTAAAAATAGAAGTAGATGATAAGAAGAACGTTGTGATTTCAGGATTGTCTCCGGAGAAAGTGGAGATATATGACATGGCGGGTATTCTTTGCAAGAAGGCAAACGGTATCGGCAAATTCGATGCTTCTTCAATGCCAAACGGCACATACTTGGTGAAGATTATGGCTGCCGGACACATCTATACGCAAAAGATTATACTATAACTTGACTTGTAATTTATTTGAAAGATTTTAGGGATTTTTTCTCTTTCTCCGCTGAATGAGGCGATGCTTTAAGGGCATCGCCTCGTTCTTGTAAATATACCTTACTTGTAATATTGACCTAAATAATGTAAAAATAAGGATGGTAAGTATCAGATTATCGAGTATCCGTTATTAAATGTCATAAGGAAATACTGCTTGCCAAATTTGCATTACGCCGAAAAAAGGTCGTAAAGAAACAAGAACAGTACAGATGTATAAGAATAACAGTAATATTGTTCAATGCTTATTTAAAGCTCGTACATGCAGGTTTAAAGGGCTTTATATAGGTTTTATCAATATAGGTATAATTATTTTCTGTTGTCGGCGCAGTGAAACAGAAGTATCTTTGCATCAGATAAAACAAAAGAATATAATTAAAAAACAAAATAAGAAAGGAAACAAGTTATGAGAACATTAGATTATTTAGGTTTGGAAGAAAAGAGAGTTGACAACATAGTAAGTTCATTAGGTCAGTTGTTGGCAGACTTTCAAGTATTTTACTCAAATCTTCGCGGTTTCCATTGGAACGTAAGAGGTAAGGGCTTTTTCATTCTTCACTCAAAGTATGAGGAACTTTACGACGACGCGGCAGAGAAAATCGACGAGATAGCAGAAAGAATATTGCAGCTCGGCGGAAAGCCTGAAAACAGATATAGTGAATACTTGAAGATATCAAATGTGAAGGAAGACGGCTTCAACGTTGCCGGTCGTGAAGGACTTCAAAGCGTGCTCGACACCATCGGTCTGCTCATCAAACAGGAGCGCGATATAATCAGCATTGCCACAGAGGCAGGAGATGACGTTACGGTTGCACTTCTCGGAGACTATCTGAAAGGTCAGGAAAAGCTCGTATGGATGCTTCTCTCGTTCTTGGAGAACCGTCATGAGCACTGCAATAAATGAAACATTGGTTTTTAGTTTATAGATAAGAGGGTTATTAAATTGTTTGTGTAGGGGGCTTGACGATATTGTCAAGCCCCCTTTTATCGTATATAAAAATCGATGAAACCGCAAGCGTTGATGCTTGTCAGTTGTCATAATCAGCCTTACATGTCCTTCAAATACTCCTTTGAATATTCCACATAATGCTTCGCAAACGACACTGCCTGCTCGGCAGACGCTTTTTTCAAGAACTTCGCAGGCACTCCGCCCCATATCTCATACGCTCCTATCTTAGTGTGTTGAAGCACAAGCGAGCCTGCCGCAACAATCGCTCCTTCGCCCACATCGGCATGATCGAGAACCACAGCTCCCATTCCTATGAGCGCACCGCGACGCAAAGTGCAACCGTGAACAGTTGCATTATGCCCTATCGAAACATCATCTTCTATTATCGTAGGACCTGTTCCGTTGGTCACATGTACGCATGCGCCGTCCTGAACGTTAATCCTGTTGCCCATGCTTACATTGGCAACATCGCCTCTTACCACTGCATTGAACCAAACGGAACATTCATCGCCCATCACAACTTCGCCCACAATGGTGGCATTTTCGCTGAAATAGCAATCCTTTCCCCATTTCGGAGAGATTCCTTTGTATGATTTTATTAAAGCCATTTTTATTTATATGTTTATTAATTTTGATATAGTCTTTCTCACTCTTTCAGCCGAAGTGACATCTATGCTGCCTTCATCGGCATCTTTGTTTCCCATATACACCGCCTTGTTTATGAAGTCCATGCCGCTCGGCTGTTTTATTCTTGCAGAGAAATGAAACTCGCTTATGCCAGTCGCACTGTGTATCTCGGCAATGTTTTCCTCGTTAACGCCACTGCCGGCAAGCAGTATTATGCGTCCGTCGGCTTGCTTGTTAAGCATTCGGAGAAGTTCTGTTCCCTCTTCCGCCTTAGGTTTTTGTCCGGATGTAAGAATGCGGTCGAAACGCATTTCGATGAGTTTCTCCAACGCCTCCGACGGATTTTTGCATCTGTCGAAAGCACGATGAAACGTAACCGACATTCCTTCGGCGTGCCTCATAAGCATAAGATTGGCTTCGTTATCTATATCGCCGTCTTTTGTCAAGCATCCGAAAACAACGCCGTCTGCGCCTAATT
>CALGRN010000312.1 GCA_937880835.1 uncultured Prevotella sp.
TTCATCGATTATACAAAATATTTCCATTAAATTTGTATCAGTCATAGGAATGAATCTTTATTTGTAACTGTTTGATTTTCATATATAAAGTTACGAAAAATATTTCACTCCTAATTTTTTTAAGACTATTTCTTATACCGAATTCACGTTAATTAAAATAGGAGACATAGATTGTAGTTACAATTTTATAACGCTTGTAAAATAGCCCTCAAACAGCTTTTCAATGTTATACGGATTATAATCGAACAAACCAAACATTGCGCTTCCCGTCCCACTCATCTGTGCATACAATGCACCTTCGTCATAAAGACATCTCTTTATCGAAACTATTTCTGGATAAAGCTCGGACACAGGCTTTTCAAAATCGTTTGAAAGTTCATCCCTCCAAGTGGACACCGGTTGCTTTATCACATCGGCACAAGTTTTCTTTCTCTTCTCGGGTACAATCATAGAAAATAGTTTTTTTGTAGATATGGCAATATCAGGTCTGATGATAGCGAGATACATTCCTTTTAAAACGTTCTTCAAAGAGCTGTCGCGCATTAGTATTTCACCTTTTCCTGTGGCATAAGAGGGCTTTGGATCTATAAAGAAAGCACAATCTGCTCCAAGCTCCGAAGCATATTTTTTCATCTGTTCATTGTCCAAACCAAGTTTGAAAGATTCATTCAGCAGTTTTATCATATATGCAGAGTCGCTTGAACCTCCGCCCATTCCTGCCTGAACAGGAATTTTCTTATGCAGATGAATGTGTATTCTTGGAATGTCGAAATCCTTTTTAAGCATATCATAAGCTTTAACAACAAGGTTATCCCTCTCATCACCGCACAAGTTTATACCTGTGATTTTGATGTCACATCCGCTTTCTGACGGAAAGACAGGATTCATAAGACATATCTCCAATGTGTCAAGAATGGGAATAGGGTAGAACACCGTTTCTAAATCATGATAGCCGTCAAGTCTTTTAGATACGACATTTAAACCGAGATTTATCTTAGCGCAGGGAAATGTTATCATTGTTGTTCTCTTATTTTTTTGCAAAAGTAGGAAAATTAACTGATAATCAAGCTACGCATAAGCGATAATTTTTGTATTTTTGCAGTCGCTTCACTACTTCGCATAAAACTATGGTGAAGAACTTCATCTTATAACACATAAAAACAAATATGGTTATGGCAAGCAATAAAAATGATAATACATACGGACATCTTCAACCGCAAGCACTTGACATTGAAAGGGTTGTTCTCGGTGCAATACTTATAGATAAAGATGCCTTTTCTATGGTATCTGAAATCTTGCACCCTGAAACTTTCTACGAACCGCGCAACCAAAAAGTTTACAATGCAATAAGAACATTGAGCATGAATGATAGTCCTGTGGATATGCTTACTGTCACCGAACAACTGAAAAGCGAAGGAACAATAGAAGAAGTAGGAGGTCCTGCATACATTGTAGAATTAAGTTCGCGTGTGGCATCATCTGCAAATATAGAATATCATTCACGTATTCTTGCACAGAAATATCTTGCACGCCAGTTAATATCATTCGCAAGTAATATAGGAACAAAAGCATTCGATGAAACAGTGGATGTCGATGAACTGATGCAAGAAGCCGAAGGCTCGCTCTTTCAACTGTCTCAGAAGAACATGAGACAGGACTATACGCAAATAGATCCTGTTATAACGCAGGCTGTAACAATATTGCAGAACGCAGCGGCAAATTCGGAAGGACTTACGGGAATACCGAGTGGATATACCGGACTCGACAATATTACAAGCGGATGGCAAGACAGCGACCTCGTTATAATAGCAGGACGACCGGCTATGGGAAAGACTTCGTTCGCACTGTCAATAGCAAAGAATATTGCAGTAGATAATAATATACCGATAGCTTTCTTCTCTCTTGAAATGAATAACGTACAGCTTGTAAACAGACTTATAAGCAACGTATGTGGTATTTCAGGACAAAAGATACTCAGTGGACAACTAACACCTGACGAATGGGAAAGACTTGATAATAATCTACGTAAGCTAACAGGTTCTCCTATATATGTAGATGATACTCCCAGTCTTTCTATCTTTGAACTTCGGACGAAAGCAAGGAGACTTGTAAGAGAGAAAGGTGTTAAAATAATGATGATAGACTACCTCCAACTTATGAATGCAAACGGAATGAAATACGGTAACCGACAAGAGGAGGTTTCGACCATAAGCCGTTCTCTTAAAGGATTGGCAAAAGAGTTGAACATACCAATATTAGCTTTATCTCAGCTTAACCGTACCGTAGAAAACCGTGACAATAAAAATGATGCGGATGGAAAAAGACCGCAACTTAGCGATTTAAGAGAATCGGGAGCAATAGAACAAGACGCAGATATGGTTCTCTTTGTCCATCGTCCGGAATACTATCGCATATTGCAAGACAATGAAGGTAGAGACTTACGAGGTATGGCTCAAATCATAATAGCTAAACACCGTAAAGGTGCAACAGGAGATGTTCTGCTGAACTTCCGTGGTGAATTTACAAGATTTTCAAATCCGGAAGATACAAATACAAATTCCGAAACAAATGCAGGATATATAAGTTCAAAGATTAATTCACCTATAACCAATGCACAAATTGATAACGAACTATATGGCAATGCACCAGCAATAGGTGATTTATCTTTTTAGTTTGTTATCTCTCCGGCTATTGATAAATTCATATATTTACGTATAGAATCAGGATTATTATATTTCGCCTGCAAATACATAAGTTTTGTAACAGCTGCCTCTACGGTGCTGTCATAACCGCTTATCACACCTGCATCTTTAAGCTGATAGCCTGCATCATAACGTCCCATCTCAACACTTCCTGCCATACATTGGCTTATATTAACCACTATTACACCATTCATACTCGCCTTTTTAAGAAGTTTCAACAACCAATCTTTTTGTGGTGCATTACCACTTCCATAAGAACGCATTATTATTGAGCGTACATCTTTGTCTTCAAAAATACGACTTAGCAGGTTTTCTTGTATTCCGGGAAATAACGATATTACCATAACGTTAGGATCTAATTCCGTATTAGGTATCATAGGTAATTTATAGTCAGGCTTCAAGATGTTATGTTCGTGAAATGTGATGTTGACCCCTGCATCACAAAGATGAGGATAATTGAAACTGTCAAAAGCATTGAATCCGTCTGCTGTTTGCTTTGTAGAACGATTTCCTCTCATCAAATGTCCGTTGAAATATATACATACTTCCGGTACCATCGCAGTACCATCTTCTCTATATGCAGATGCTATTTCAATGCTTGTTATGAGATTTTCCCTACCGTCTGTACGCAATTGTCCTATTGGCAACTGACTTCCTGTAAGCACAACAGGTTTAGTCAGATTACTTAGCATAAATGAAAGAGCAGATGCGGAATATGCCATTGTATCTGTTCCGTGAAGTATCACGAAGCCATCATAAAGGTTGTATTTGCTTGCTATAATCCTAACCAATTCACCCCAATGCAACGGAGACATATCGCTGGAATCGATAGGAGGAGTAAATTGATACACATCAACACCTGTTGTCAAAGCTTCGAATTCAGGTAAACGATTTGTCAGATGATTAAAATCAAGTGGTTCTAATGCACCTGTGTTTGGATTTAATCCCATACCAATAGTACCACCTGTATATATAAGTAAAACCTTTCCTGTGCGTTTTATTACTGTATTTTCCATGTATATAATCGTTTCATTATTCGTTTTAACACTGCAAATATAATGCTATTTTCCTTTTGGCACAAAGAAAATGATACTTTTATGTAATTTAACGTGAACTCAACTAAATTTGAAATAAAAGAATTGGTATGCAGATATACTTTTCAAGTATTGATATCTTGTTTTTAATAAAAATATTTCATAAAATTTTTCTTCTATAATTGATTAACTCTGTTTCTGGACTTTATATTGATTATAAACAAAAAGTCATAAACAGAGTTAATCAATTATAGAAGAAACAAGTATACTTGTTCTTATATAGAATTTCCTTTATTTATTCTGCCGGTTTCATGTTTGTATATACGTTCTGCACGTCTTCATCATCTTCGAGCAAGTCAACCATTTTATCTATTGTCTCACGCTGTTCTTGTGTAACATCTTTCAAGTCGTTAGGAATGCGTGTAAATTCAGCTCCCGTTACTTCAAATCCATTATCTTCAAGATGTTTTTGTATCTCGCTGAAACTTGTTGGTTCTCCGTATATGGTTATTTCTCCGCTCTCTTCGTCTTTATCATATTCGTCATCAACACCGAAGTCTATAAGTTCGAGTATCATTTCGTCCATATCCAAGCCATCTTTCTCTTTGAAAGTGAACACGCATTTATGGTCGAAAAGAAATGAAAGACTTCCCTGTGTGCCAAGATTTCCACTAAATTTGTTGAATACAGCGCGCACATTAGCAACCGTTCTTGTGTTGTTGTCAGTGGCAGCATCAACGAATATGGCAATGCCGTGAGGACCGTATCCCTCATAGGTTACTTCTTTAAAGTCTTTCTGATCCTTTCCCATTGCATTTTTTATAGCACGCTCCACGTTTGCATTCGGCATGTTTTCACGTTTTGCCGTCTGCATTATCGCGCGCAAATGGGGATTGTTTTCTGGATCAGGACCACCTGCTTTTACTGCAATGGCTATCTGTTTTCCTATCTTGGTAAACGTTCTTGCCATGTGTCCCCACCTTTTCATCTTCGCTGCTTTACGATATTCAAATGCTCTTCCCATTTTATTTTGTTTTTACGCATTATGCGTCTTAGACTGTTTTTTCTGTCTTCTTGACGCAAATACAAATTATTACTTTTGTTTGTTTTTATCTTTTTTTATATATGTTACGGTATCATCTAAGTTCTGCTCCGAGTTTTGATGTCAGATTATCTATGAGTTTTTTCATTATAGTTTCTATCTGCTTATCGTTTAGAGTTTTCTGTTCGTCTTGCAGAATGAAGTTTACGGCATAACTCTTTTTGTTTTCGGGCAGATTTTTTCCTTCGTAAACATCGAATAACTCTACGCTTTTGAGCAACTTCTTTTCAGTCTGCCGAGCAATGGTCTCTATCTGTTCAAACTCTATGCTCTTATCTATCAGCAGTGCGAGGTCTCGGCTCACAGCAGGATATTTGCTTATTTCGGTGAACTCAACTTTATTTTTTCTTACTGTTTTTGTGAGCAAGTTCCAATTAAGATCAGCAAAATATACTTTATTGTCTATACCCGCTTCCTTCTGTATTTTGTTGTTCACAATACCCATTTCCACAAAAACTCTTCCACTTCTGTCTTTAAGTGTAAGTCCTGCCGAGAATATATCATTTTCGCTTTTTGTCATAACAAGCATTCCGTCAGGCATGCCTATGCGTCTCAGAATATTCTGTACATACGCTTTAAGTTCATAGAAAGAACTGTCTTTGTCTGCATTTTCCCAATTTCCTGAAATACTTTTTCCAGTAATCCAAAGTCCTAAATGACTTTCTTCCTTATATGCTTTGATCGGTTCTTCTTCATTTTTCTTTGATGAATCGTACCGATAGCAGTTTCCGAACTCGAAAAATCTAAGATCGGGACTTTTACGATTTGCATTTCTCATAATGCTTTCCAAACCTCCAAACAGCAGTGTCTGACGCATTACACTTAGATCTGCGCTTAGAGGATTCATAACCTTAACACAAGAATCTAATGAATAAGAGGTTACATTATTATAATATGCAGCTTTTGTAAGCGAGTTGTTCAGTATCTCGTTGAAACCGCAACCTACAAGCTGTTCACCTATTATATTGCCGAGTTTATGTTTCTGATCTTCATCGCTAAGCACAGTAAGACAACCTTTGAGTTGTGTAGGTATCTCTACATTATTGTATCCGTATATTCTAAGAATATCCTCAACCACATCACACGGACGTTTAACATCAACACGATATGCAGGTACTGTTATTTCTATTCCGTTCTCGTTTTCTGCATTGATAGTCATTTCCAGACTTTTAACAATGCTCTTTATTGTTTCTTTTCCTATTTCCTTTCCTATCAGGCTATACACGTAATCATATTCAAGACAAATATCTGTGTTTTCGATCTTTACCGGATATTCGTCTCTTATCTCCATACTTATTTTGCCTCCTGCAAGTTCTTTGCACATAATGGCAGCTTGTTTCAGTGCATATATAACGCCGTTTGGATCTATTCCGCGTTCAAATCGGTATGACGCATCAGTGCTTAATCCGTGTCTGCGTGCGCTCTTTCTTATCCAAGTAGGGTGGAAGTATGCGCTTTCAAGCACAACATTGGTCGTTGTATCATAAGTTCCGCTGCCCTTTCCGCCAAACACTCCCGCTATGCACATAGGCTCTTCAACGTTGCATATAGCTAAATCGTGTTCGCCGAGCACGTGCTCTTCACCATCGAGAGTAATGAATTTTTTTCCTTCGTTCTTGTCTT
>CALGRN010000313.1 GCA_937880835.1 uncultured Prevotella sp.
TTCGGAAGTGTAAAAGCCTAGGTTTTGCAAATTAAAAGACGCAAAAAGACTCTCCGAAAGCTGTATTTTCATATTTCAAAATCTATTCAGTTATTTTTCAAATTCAGAAAAATAATGACATTAAACGACCTCTCCAATCATAATTTCAGCATTAAAAAAACGTTGTTTTTTTAATGCTTGTCTATTCTGTAAAAAATAAAATACATGTAATCAGAAACGTATTTGGCATACTGAAAAAAATATTTATATAACATAAGAAAAAAGGAATTATCGAACATGATGCTATTTGTTTAATACTCAATTTGTGTTTAAAATTACACGCAATCACATTTATAATTCTGTTTTTTTATTTATATTTGCACGCCACAATTCTAAAAAAGGAAATTACATTTGATGTTTAAATATAAATTGATTGACAAAAACAGGCATGCGGTATTATTGAAATATTGCATGAAAATCCTCATATTCTCACTCTTTACGACAATACTTGCCGCCTGCTCTTCTACAAAATACTTGGCAGACGAGCAATATCTGTTGGATAAGGTTGAAATAAAGTCTGACACAAAAGACTTGGATGTATCTGCACTCGGACAATACATAAGACAAAAAGCCAATTCTAAATGGTTTATGATGTTTAAGATACCGCTTGGCACTTATTCTCTTTCAGGTAATGACACCACAAAATGGATAAACAGAACGTTGCGTAAGATAGGCGAAGAACCTGTAATATATGACACTGTTCAGGCGAGAATATCCTGCAACGACCTGCTAAGCGCAATGCAGAATATGGGATATATGAACGCATCGGTGTCTCTTAAAGAAAAGATAAAGGGCAAAAAGCTGACTGCCGTCTATACACTTCATCCCGGCAAGCCGTTCATAATAAAATCCATTGATTATGATATTGAGGATGAAAACATTGCCGAACTACTCGGAAACGAAGAAATAAACAAATACGAATTGAAAGCAGGAAGTCGTTTTACGGTGGATAAACTGGACGAGGAACGCAGCAGAATAACTAAAATACTGAACGAAAGAGGTTTCTACAAGTTTAATAAAGACTTCATAACGTATATTGCCGACTCGGTAAAAGGGTCTGATAATGTCGCTCTGACAATGCATATCATGAAGTATAAGGCTTCAAACGATGCAGAAGAAACATTGCATCCGAGATATAAAATAAAGAGTGTGAATTATTTAATGGATGACGGCAGCAAAATAAAAATAAGACAACACGTTATCGAAAACAACACTATTATAAAAGAAGGTAAATATTACAACATAACGGATATTCAACGCACGTATAACAATTTCAGCAGATTAGGTGCGGTGGCATATACGAGAATTAAATTCAATGAAATACCTGACAGCAGCCTGCTCGACTGCAACATTACCATTAAAACAAACAAGCCGAACACCGTGAGCATTCAACCCGAAGGAACGAATACGGCAGGTGACTTCGGTGCTGCGCTGACATTGGAATACACAAACAGAAATCTTTTCAAAGGTTCTGAACTGTTCAGCATTCAGGGAAGAATGGCTTTTGAAGACATAACAGGGCTTGACGGTTATCAGAACAAGAATTACAAGGAGTACAGTATTGTGGCAAAACTCGCTTTTCCGCGTTTTGTTGCACCGTTCATATCACGCTCTTTCCGCCGAAAAATAGATGCATCGTCGGAACTTTCCGTAAGTTGGGACATGCAAAACAGACCCGAGTTTCACCGCAGAGTATTTTCTACGGCATGGAGATACAAATGGAATGAAACTCGCCATAACACGTCATACCGTTTGGATTTGATAGATATCGACTATGTATATATGCCTTGGATATCTTCAACATTCAAACACGACTACATGGATAGCGTAAGTAACAGGAACGCGATATTAAGATATAATTATGAAGATTTGTTCATAATAAAGATGGGATTCGGCTTCATTTATCAGAACAGATATCAAATGTTGAAGTTTAATTTCGAAACAGCCGGCAATCTGCTTAACGGAGCTTCTAAGATTTTAGGACTGAAAAAGAACGAACATGGCAGATATATCATATTAAACACAGCATACGCACAATATGTGAAAGGAGACTTGGAATATACGAGGTTCATAACTTTCGACAAAAGAAACTCACTGGTTCTGCACGGTGCTTTGGGCATAGCTTATCCTTACGGCAACAGTAGTATTTTGCCTTTTGAGAAAAGATATTTCTCAGGAGGAGCAAACTCTGTGAGAGGTTGGAAAGTAAGAGGACTGGGACCAGGCAGTTTTAAAGGTGCTGACGGACGTATAGACTTTATCAATCAGACAGGTGATGTGAAACTGGATCTTAACATCGAATATCGTGCATCTCTGTTTTGGAAGTTCGACGGAGCTTTGTTTGTAGATGCAGGAAATATATGGACGATAAGAAATTATGCCGAACAACCCGGCGGACAATTCCGTTTCGACAAGTTCTATAAACAGATTGCCATGTCTTACGGATTGGGATTGCGCTTGAATCTAAATTATTTCATAGTGCGTTTAGATGCCGGTATGCGCGCCATAGACCCTGTCTATGAGAGTGGAAGAAACCGTTATCCGCTACTACATCCGTCGTTAAGCCGCGACATGTCATTACATTTCGCCGTAGGTTTGCCTTTCTGACACAATAAGACTGTTAATGCAGACATACAGATACAGCATATCGGTATTTCCATATCAATTAATAGGAATAATAACATTAGCTGTAACAGTATTGCGATAATTGGAAAAAAAGTATTAACTTTGAAGCAAATTTGCAAAAATACTTTATAATGGACGACGAAATAACACTCAACGAAAATACCGAAAGCAACGATGATATGATTACGGAGACACATTCTGACTATATGCCGGCAAGCCGTTTCGACGCCACTGCCGTTCGTCATCTCAGCGGAATGTATCAAAGTTGGTTTCTCGATTATGCTTCTTACGTCATTCTCGAAAGAGCTGTTCCGCACATAGAGGACGGACTTAAACCTGTGCAGAGACGCATACTGCACTCCATGAAACGCATGGATGACGGACGATACAATAAGGTTGCCAACATCGTAGGACATACAATGCAGTTTCATCCTCATGGTGATGCATCGATAGGAGATGCTCTCGTGCAAATGGGACAAAAGGACTTGCTTGTCGATACGCAAGGAAACTGGGGCAACATACTTACCGGAGACAGAGCAGCAGCACCGAGATATATAGAAGCAAGGCTTTCAAAATTCGCGTTGGATACGGTGTTTAATCACAAAACAACAGAATGGCAGCTGAGCTATGATGGTAGAAACAAAGAGCCAATAACATTGCCGGTGAAGTTTCCTTTGCTTCTTGCGCAGGGCGCAGAAGGTATCGCTGTCGGGTTGAGTTCAAAGATATTGCCTCATAATCTGAATGAGATTTGCGAAGCAGCGATAAGTTATTTACGCGGCGAAGATTTCGTTTTGTATCCCGATTTTCCAACAGGTGGTTCGATAGATGTAAGCAAATACAACGACGGACAGCGTGGCGGGTCGCTCAAAGTGCGTGCAAAGATAGAGAAACAAGACAGTAAAACCCTCGTAATAAAGGAAATACCATTCAGCAAAACCACCACAACGCTTATAGATTCTATACTGAAAGCCATTGAAAAAGG
>CALGRN010000314.1 GCA_937880835.1 uncultured Prevotella sp.
GTGGATGCAGGCAGCGATGATTACGGGCAGGCATGTGGAGATGCGGACGCACACGGGGCACGTCCAATACATGCGGAATAAATTATATTGTTTTAATGCAGACTCGTGCAGTTTTACGTTCGGTCGCTTTTTCTCTCCATTTTAATCAACAACAGTCCTATTGCTGTCCATATCAGTTCGCGTATTCTGATAATCAGGGCTACGAAAATACCGGTGCTTGCAGTCATTGACAGTCCTGTGGTTGACATAAGGAAGCCTCCTTCGCGTCCTCCGAGTTGCAAAGGCATGAAAAAAAGGAGATTGGCTATCAGTGTCGTAAATGCTATTATGAGAATACATTCTATGTAGTTCACATCCGGCATCAATACCAAAAGGATGAAAAACACTTCTACTGCCGAGCATATACGGCACGCCAATTCCAATAATACGGCTGAAACGAAAGTCTTGGGATTTTGGTTGTGTAGGGCGGCAATCTGTCTGTCGATGGTGTTGAGTTCTTCTCTGTGGTTATCTATAAATCTCTCTGCCCAACCTTTTACGAATTTAACGTGGCGCAGTATGTTCATCATTCTCACTGCCAATCCTTTTCTGTATCCTGTAAGAAAGAACCATATACCGAGCAGGCAGAATGCTCCTGCACATGCTGACACCACAGCCATAAACATACTTACAGGTTGAGTAAAGATATAAAGGAATATGGAAAGAAACCAAAACCAAAAATGACTGAACACGTGAGTCATGAAAAACAGTATTACGGAGGATGATGCGCGCTCTGTTCCTATCTTCGGCGACAATGCCATTATACGATAAGGTTCGCCTCCCATCAATCCGCCGGGCGTGGCATAGTTTAGCGCGAAGCCAGAAATAGTGAGTTTATACAGCCATAGGAACTTTATCTTGCAGGATTCAGGAGAGCCATTCTCTGCGTTGTCTCGTTCCTGACTCCTTATTATTATATACCAAGAAGCAGTATTGAACAAATAAAGAAACGTCCAAAGTGCAACTACCGCAAAGAACCAATAGCCGGCACGTTTAAGCCCAGACCATACTTCGGAATAATCGAGCTTTACAAGCATGACTGCAAGCACGATTAATCCGAAGCAAAAAAAGAAGTTTTGATATTTCTTACTCATTCTTTTTTCTTAGATATTGCAAATCTTACTTTATCGCTTTCGTCGCGTTTATCGTGATAAAGTTTCTTCAAAGGATTGGCAAAAGGCTTGTCATACTCATTGCGGTTGCGATAAACATCTATGGCAAGATATATGGCATTGCGCAGAGAATTTTCATCTGCAACACCCTGCCCTGCTATATCGTAGCACGCTCCGTAAGTTGTTGCGGTGTGAATAATTGGCAAACCGGTTGTAAACTCTATGCCGTCGTCTTCTGCAAGCAGCTTAAACGGAGTTTTTCCTTGTTCGTAATACATCGCGAGAACACCGTCG
>CALGRN010000315.1 GCA_937880835.1 uncultured Prevotella sp.
AAATAAAAGACAATATTCTTTATGAAAGTTCTGTTGAAAACGGAACGTATATACAGAGCGCAACAAACAGACGTACTGACTCGGAAGGACTGATAGTTTTCGGCAGAATAAGCAAGAGTTTTGACTGGAAAAGACTCAATATTTCGCTATCAGGAGATTACAGTATGAACAATTATAATATTCTTCTGTCTGACGTTATTACGCCTTACAGAATGTATTCGGCAGACTATTCGGCTGAAATTTCAATACAACCGTTCAGCGTTTTCTCTATTGACGGAAAGAGCACGTTCTATTATGGGAAGCAGAAAAACATGTGGGATGCTTCTCAAAATCAGCCTGCAACGAAGTCTTTTTCACATAGAATGAGGATGTTTTTTATGCCGGGTAACTGGCAGATAATGATTGATAACGAATTTTATCACAGCAACGACAAATCGGTATCAAAGAACTTCTTCTCCGATTTTTCCATTTCTTATAAGATGAAACGATACGAAGTAGGGCTGTATGTAAACAACATATTCGGCAACAGAAATTACGAGAGAAGGTTTTTTACCGATACTCAGCGAATATATACATACAACCGACTTCGTCCGAGAGAGATTTTGGCAAGGGTAACATTTGGAATTTGAATCATGAAAAACATTATGATGACATTGCAAAAGAAGTGTCCGGATATCATTAACTTTTTCAGATGAAGACAAAATTCTCGCTTATTTGCAACCGAAAATATTATTTGATTGCAAATAAGCGAATTTTATTAAGCCTTAACAGTCAGCGTTTTGATATTCGAATATTTGCAAATTGAAAGAAGAAAAGACTGTATCTATGTTGTTAAACCTAACGTCAGTTCATAGAAATTACATTAAAATAAAGTGGCTTTTTAATGTCTTCGGTTATTTGTTTGCGGTTTGTAAAAATACATTTTATAACATGTCAACACTCATTGTCGGCAATAAAAAATATTGATTTGTATTATATTGAAAATCAATATGTTACAAACAGTGTTTCAAAAGTTATTGTTTTACACTCCAAAAGGATAACTTTCAGAGTGCAAAAGCTATTGTTTCGCAATGCAAAAGGATAGCTTTTGAAAAACAATAACAAGGGATTGATTATTTAAGAGCATAAAAGCTGTGTTCATTTTTATAAAAAGATACCTACTGATTTTTGTTATTTCTCACATTATTTGTATGCAAAATGTTTCAGAAACAACATGGTTTCAACTGAAAATTTCAATAAATAAACGATACGAAACAATTGTTTAAAACCGTCTTATCCGTATGTAAGGAAAAACGGGAATCTAATTCTGAAACGAAAAATCTGTTTCTATCATTGTACATTTTCTATCTATCAAGAGCATGACATTTTGCTTGTTATTATACAAGAAACTATCTCAAATGGTCTCAAAATGTTAAAAATACGCTTCAAGATAAATTTATTTATAAAATAATTTGGTTTATAATATAAACTTATTTATCTTTGCATCGTGAATGATAAGTTATTCTTTCGCAATCCTTCTAATGCAAAACAAGGAGGCGACAGGAATATTAAGTAAGAATATTAATAAAAAGAAAGGAAAATGATTATGAAGATTAATGGTTTAAGAACGATTGTTGCATCGTTGGCAATTATGTTTTCTGTCAACGTAATGGCGCAGAAGACAGTGAAGCTGAT